>PXQK01000046.1 GCA_003022085.1 Halobacteriales archaeon QH_10_65_19
GACCTCGTCGCCGGTCTCGATGTCGCCGGTCGTGAGCTGGCCGATAGCGCGGACTACCTGCCCGTCGACCTCGAACTTGACAACCGCGAGGTGGTTAGGCTCGCGCACTCCCGGCGGGGTCGCGGTGGCGGTAGTCCAGGTGATGACGGTCCCGGTGTGAGCGCTGAGGTCGACCAGCTCGGCCGGCTCGGAGCCCTCCGGCCCGACCGGGTGTGGCGGGTAGGTGATCGCTCCGCTCTCGTACCGGCACGCCTCCAGCGGAGGGGCGTCCTTGATCCCCGGAGGGCTGCCGCTGCCGTCGCTCATCCCGGGGCCTCCATAACCGTGGTGGTCACACAGTTGCCGAACCCGCCGACGTTGCAGGCGAGGCCCACGTCGGCGTCGACCTGCCGTGGACCCGCCCCGCCGACGAGCTGTGTGTAGATTTCGTACCCCTGTGCGACACCGGTAGCGCCGAGTGGGTGGCCCTTCGACTTGAGCCCGCCGGAGGTGTTGACCGGCAGCTCGCCGTCGCGCTCGGTCCGGCCCTGCTGGACCTGTTGCCAGGCCTCGCCCGGTTCGGCGAAGCCCAGCCCCTCCATCTGGAGGAACTCGAGGATCGTGAACATGTCGTGCAGTTCGGCAACGTCGACGTTGTCGGGCCCGACTCCGGCCATCTCGTAGGCCGCTTCCCCGGAGTCGACGACGGCACCCATCGTCGTCGGATCCGCCCGCTCGTGGACAACGTGGGTGTCAGTCGCGCCGGCCACGCCTGTCACGACGGCGTAGTCGTCGGTGTACATCCCGGCAGCGTCGGCCGGACAGAACAGCATGGCCGACGCGCCGTCGGTGATCGGACAGAAGTCGTACAGCCGCAGGGGGTCGGCGACGATCGGGGAATTCAGCACCGTCTCGACGTCGATCTCCGTCCGGAACTGTGCGTGTGGGTTGTCGACCCCGTTCGCGTGGTTCTTTACCGCTACTTTCGCGAGGCTCTCCCGGGGGGCGTCGTATCGCTCCAGGTAGCTGCGCGCAGTCAGGCCCGCAAAAGAGGGGAGAGTGACGCCGTGTTTGTACTCGACAGGGTGGGTAAGTGAGGCGATCACGTCGGTTGCTTCGCCGGTCGTCCGGTGTGTCATCTTTTCGCCGCCGACGAGCAGCGTGAGGTCGCTCGCGCCACTGGCAACGGACTGCCAGGCAGCGTAGATCCCTGCCCCGCCGGAGGCCGAGGTCTGGTCCACACGCTGCGTGTACGCGGGCACGGCGTCAATGTCGTGTGCGAGGGCGTTCATCACGCCAGTCTGTCCCTCGAACTCCCCGCTGGCCATGTTGGCTACGTAGAGGTGCTCGACAGCGTCTGCGGGAACGGCCGCGTCGTCCAGACACGCCCGCGCGGCTTCGGCGAGGAGGTCCCGCACCCAGCCGTCGCGGTCCCCGAACGCCGTCATCGACGCACCGATGGCTGCGACGTCCATGGTTGACAGTCGGCTGTCCCGGTTGTGTGTGTTTCGGTGCCTGTAACGCAACCACTAACACCACCGCGGACCGATAGGGACCCGAATGGACGTATTCGGGTCGAGCGGGGTTCGAGGGATCGCACTGGCCGATCTACGGCCGGGAGATGCGATGGCCGTGGCCCAGAGTGCCGGCACAGAGTTTGCCGGAGAGGCGGACCGCGTCGCCGTCGGGCGCGACACGCGGGAGACGAGCGAACTCCTGGTTGAGGCGGTGTCGAGTGGCATAGCGAGCGTCGGCCGCGGCGTCGACCGGCTCACAACGGGATCAAGCTCTGCGGGAGCGACGGCGTAGAGCTGACACGCGAGACGCTCAAACGGATCGAGCGACGGCTCGACACCGATCCAGAACTGGCTGCGTGGACCGACGCCGGCCGGATTACGACTGTGGATGGCGCGAACCGGCGCTACCGCGGGGAACTGCTCGCGGCCGTCGACCGGGAGCGGGTCGCCGACGCCGACCTGACCGTCGCGCTCGACCCAGGACACGGCGCCGGCGCGCTGACGAGCCCCGAGTTCTTCCGCCAGCTGGGCTGTCGCGTCGTCACCGTCAACGCACAGCCGGACGGCCACTTTCCCGGTCGGCGACCCGAGCCGGTGGAGGACAGCCTCGCCGACCTGGGCCGCCTGGTCCGCGCGACCGGCGCTGACCTGGGGATCGCACACGACGGTGACGCCGACAGAGCGATTTTCTTCGACGAGCGCGGCGAGTTCGTCGAGGGTGACGCCGCACTGGCCGCCCTGGTCGGGGTAGAACTCGACGCCGGCGACACGGTCGTCTCCGCAGTCAACGCCTCACAGCGGCTTGTCGACGTCGCCGACGCGGCCGACGCGGATCTACGGTTGACACCGATCGGCAGCACAAACATCATCACGACGATCCGCGACCTCCGGGCGGAGGGGGCGTCAATACCCGTCGCCGGCGAGGGCAACGGCGGGATCATCTTCCCCGACTACCGGATCGTCCGCGACGGCGCCTACACCGCAGCGCGGTTCTGCGAACTGATCGCGGATCGGCCGACAAGCGACGTCGTCGCCGAGTACGACGGCTACCACAACGTCAGGCACAACGTGGCTTACGACTCGGACACGCAACGCGGGGCGATGCTCGACGCCATCGAGCGTGTAGCGAGCGAGGCCGACGCCCCGGTGGACACCACAGACGGCTACAGGCTGAACTACGACGACGCCTGGGTGCTGGCCCGCCCAAGCGGAACAGAACCGGTGATCCGCGTTTACGCCGAGGCCCGCGACGCCAGGCGTGCGTCGGATCTCGCAGACCGGCTGGTCGGGGCGATCGAAGACGCAAAACAGTCCGTCGTGTGATGACGACCTCGATTCGCTCGGGTTCGCCGTCTCACAACTCTGGAATATCGCCAGGTGGACGTGTAACCGTGTCTGGGATGAAACCGGCACGATACCAGACCACGGTGCTGTGTTGAATAGACAGACGGCGTCGGGATAGACCGTTAAATCAGTAAGGACGAAGCCGAGGAGGTCGAATATGGTGGAAGTCGATCTCCTCGACTTCGTTG
>PXQK01000052.1 GCA_003022085.1 Halobacteriales archaeon QH_10_65_19
TGCCCGGGCAGTTCACCTCTTGTGGCGACAGGCACTTGACGAGGGGTCGATGACCGACATCAACGCTGGAACGAACCAACCCTAACCGCGCTCAGTACATACTATACCTTCGCACCCGCTACTATTCAGGACACGTCGGTTCAAAACAATTTCAATTAGCCGGATGAGATGACGTACATCCCGAGAAGTACGGCGACGATTCCCACCAGTACAGCAGGAATCTGGAATCCGCTTATCCAGAGCATTGCACCGATAGAATACCCGAACATCACGGCGAACGTCGCCGTCCACTGCCACGACCACCCATTGGAAGCCTCCGCTGAACTTGTACTCATACCAAGGTATTTTCATATCGTAATATAATTTGGATGGGCCAACGCGGATTTGAACCGCGGACCTCCCGGTTATCAGCCGAGCGCTCAACCTAACTGAGCTATTGGCCCATTCGAGCGCAACAAAAAATATCCCGGTTGGACTGTTAAGCGTTACTCTTTGCTGACGATCACCTGTCGTCGACGTCCTCAAACTCGACGTCGGTAGCGTCGTCGAAACCGCCGTCCGGGCCGTCGGGCCCGTCCTGCTGGCCTGGGGTACCATCCCCAGGCGAATCGCTGGGGAAGCCGTCGCCAGGAAAGCCACCGACGTAAACGTTGCCAGTCGCGAACCCACCAGTCTTCTTGTCGACGTAGGGGGGGATGATCCACTTCTTGAACGTGATACGGATCGGGTAGCGGGTCAGCGGGACGACGAGGAGGAACCCGACAGCGTCGGTGACCAACCCGGGCGTGAGCAGGAACGCGCCGGCGACGATCAGCAGGCCGCCGTCGATCAATTCGTCTGTCGGCGCCTCACCCTGGGCGGCCTTACGCTGGATCTTCGCCAGCGTGTGTCGTCCCTCCGCGCGCACGAGCAGCATGCCGATTAGCGCTGTCAGCACGACGAGCAACACCACGAGCTGCCAGCCGAGATACGCCGCTGCGACCACCAGCAGCAGGGCATCGAGCAGCGGAATCAACAACAGCAGCCCGATGAGGCGGAGCATACTCCTCCTTCCGCCTCCGCCCTCAAACGCTTTTCGAGAAGTTTCACTGGTGAGATGAAAGGAGCCGCTTCCGGTGTCCGAACGCAGCAGACCCTCGACGCGTCCTTTTATATGCACCCGGACGTGACTCTGTTAGACGTCAGGACACGATATCAACGAGTATCGACCCCGAAAGTCCCGAGTTGTGTCGAGATGAACAGGAGACGCGTATCCACAGTGCCGACCCGAACCGCCCGAGAGCTGCATCCCTGGCGACTCGAGCCCACCGGAAGCAGGTCACCTACGTTCGATCTCGATGCGCTTGCGGGCGATCGCGAGCCGGAACGTCGGGACCGACCTGCGGACACGTTCGACGAGTCTCTTGTCGGCCAGCGTGTGCAGCGCCGAGCGGACCTCGTCGACCGTCGGGTCGGCGTCGGTCGCCTCCTGGACGTCGTGAAGCGTCGTAACCACGCTCTGGGGCTCGCCGTTGGGCGCCGAAAGTACGTCCAGCACCTGCCGCTGGAGCGCGGTGCCGGCGACAGTGCGCGTCCGTCCGTCGTCAACCTCCTCGCCAGTCACGAGCGCCTCCGCCTCTGGCGTCGCACAGATGAGGCTGTCCTCGTTGCGGTAGTAGTACTCCCCGAGATCGGATTCGAGGTAGCTGTGGACCTCGCTGCCGCTGTCGAGCCCCCAGCGCTCCTGGAGCGCCGCGTTTTTCGTTGGCTGGAGCTCGACGATGTCGGCAAGCCTGTCCAGTGCCTCCTGGGAGAGCGTCATTACCGATCCGTACTGCCAGGGGCCTAATCCGCGTTGCGGATTCGGTCCTGGGTCCGCTGTGAGCCGACCCCCCGGAGACCAGCCACGACGACGGCCCCGTTGCAGCCGCCACACTGCTCGGGCGAGGCCGGCAGGTCGAGCGTCAGCCCCGCGTCGGCGAGTTCCGCGAGCTGGTTGGTCACCTCGCGGGAGGCGAGGAGGATCGTCTCGGGCGAACGCTCGGCCAGCCTCCGATCACGCGTCACGAGCGTCCGATCCGTCTCCCGGGCGCGCTTGAGGACCGCCTCGTCGGCCTCGACCCCTTCGTCGAGCGCGTAGGCGGCGTCGTACCCACACATCCGCAGGTACGTCGCGAGGCGGCCGAGCATCGCGTCCAGAAACAGGCGGGTCATGAGCAGGTACAGAGTCACGCACGACCGTCTCAGTCGACGAACGCACGGACCCCGTCGGCGTCCCGGGTGTTGAGCACGTCGTCGGCCTCGGCCCAGCCCCGCCGGGCGGTGTGGACGCCGTACCGCAGGAGGTCGTAGTTCGACGGCCGGTGGGCGTCGGTGTTGACCGCGATTGGTGCTCCTGCGTCGAGCGCGGTCTGGACGGCCCGACCCCGCAGGTCGAGCCGCCTCGGGTTGGCGTTGATCTCCAGGGCTGTCCCCGTCTCTGCCGCGACCGCAGCGAGACGCTCGACGTCGACGTTCAGCCCCGCACGCTCGTTGAGCCGGCGCCCGGTCGGGTGGCCGATAACGTCGACTTCCGGGTGCTCGGCTGCCGCGACAAGGCGGTCGGTGCCGTCGCCATCGAGCGCGGCGTGTGGCGAGGCGACCACCACGTCGAGGTCCGCGAGCAGAGCCTCGCCGACCGATATACTCCCGTCGGCGCCGACGTTGGCCTCGACCCCGGCGAACACCTCGATGTCGGCGTCCGCGGCGACCTCTTCGATCACCTCGCGCTGCTCGCGCAGCTCGTCGTCCTCGAGGCCGATCCCGCCGACCGCGCCGAGGCCGGTGGCGTGGTCGGTGATGCAGACGTACTCGTGGCCGACCGCGGCCGCGCCCTCGACCATCTCCGCGACCGTGGTGACGCCGTCCGACCAGGACGTATGCAGGTGGAGGTCGCCCCGCACGTCTCCGGTCGTGAGCAGATCGGGAAGACCATCCTCACCTGTGGCCTCGCCCTCGGTGGCGGCCTCGATCTCGCCGCGGTTCTCCCGCAGTTCGGGGGGGATCCACGGCAGGGAGAGCGCGGCGTACATGCTCTTTTCGGTTTCGCCCCCCACCCGTTCGCCGGCGCGCTGGTCGGCGTCGGGGTCCTCGACCCCGGAGACGTCGAAGACGCCGTACTCGTTCATCTTGCGGTCGCGTTCGATCGCCCGGTTCCGGAGGGCGACGTTGTGGTCCTTGCTCCCGGTGAAGTACTGTAACGCGGCGCCGAACTCGTCGGGATCGACGACCCGGAGGTCGACCCGGACGCCCTCGACCCGGAGGCTGGCCTTGCTCGTGCCCGCCTCGATAACTGTCGCGTGCTCGCGCCAGCCGGTGAACGCGTCGACGACCGCTTCGGGGTCGGTGCTCCCCACGAGGACGTCCACGTCGCCGACCGTCGGCCGGAACCGGCGGATCGAGCCCGCGAGCTCACAGCGGGCGACCGCGTCGACTGCTGCGAGGTCCGATCGGATCTCCTCTGCACGCGGCAGGGCGTCGCCCAGTAGCTGCCGCTTGCTGGCCTGGCGTGCGAAGTCGATGCCCTCGAGGATGTTCTGCTCTGTCTTGGCGCCAAAACCTTTCACTTCCTGGATCTCGCCGGCCTCTGCGGCGGCCTCGAGGTCGTCGAGCGTCCGGACGCCGAGTGCCTCGTACAGCGTACCGACGGTTTTCGGGCCGACACCCTCGACGCGGGTGAGCGCGTCCATCTCGACGGGGAACTCCTCCCGAAGCTCCGTCAGTTCGGCAATCTCGCCGGTTTCGACGTACTCGACGATCTTTGACGAGATCGCGTCGCCGACGCCGTCGATCTCGGCGACTGCGTCCTCGCCCTCGGCGGCCAGCCCCTCAACTGCGGCGGACGTTTCGCGGACGCTCTCGGCCCCACGGCGGTAGGCACGGGGCTTGTACTCGACGCCCGTGGCGGCCAGCAGGTCGGCGAACTCCTCGAGGCGGGCAGCCACCTCGTCGTTGCGGCTCATCGGCTCTGCCCCCGCGAGGTCCCGTGGCTGCTGTCCGCGTCGGCCTGGCCCAGTGCCTGCTTGAGAAACTTGATCCAGCGTTTCCGGTCGGCAGTCTCCTGGGCCTGGGCCTCGGCTTCGAGGTCGACCGGACCGAGCTGTTCGAGCGCCGACAGCGCCCGGTCGATGCCGACAATAGACTCGGCGAGCCGTTCGCCCTCGGCGTAGCTGATGTCGGCCTCCTCGATTCGCTGTTTGCGCTGGAGGCGTTCCCGGCGGAGGTTCTTTTTCGCCTGTTCGACGCGCTCGCGTTCGCCCGGCGGGACTGTCTCCCGGCGTTTGATCTCGAAGACAAAGGACTGCAGATCGACCGATTCGCCCTGGACCCTGATCGTCTCCGGGATGTCGGCCCCGACGGTGGCGCTCTCCCGCTGGATGCGCTCGAGGAGTTGCTTTCGCTCGAACTCTCTCACGGGTGGTGGTACCAGCCTCTCGTACTTCGCTTCTTCGCTCCACGGGGATGGCGGGTCCGGTCGGACTGGGGCCGTCACTCCCCGTCGATGCCGTCGTGCCGGTCGGCCGCGGAGTCGAAGCCGAGTTCCTCCTGCTGGCGCGCGCGGCGGCGCTCCCGCTCGGCCATCGCCTCGGGGTCGGGGTTCACGTCGTCGTCGATCCGCCCCCACGAGTCGTGGACGGTCGCGTGACACCACCGGCAGAGGTAGACCGTGATCTCGTGGTCGGTTCCCCCGGAGCCCTCGCCCAATCCCTCTGCGTACGAGAGGTGGTGTTCCTCCAGCAGCGGCCGGTTGTCGTCGTGGGCCATCCGCTGCTCTTCCAGGCCGCACCGGGCACACTCCCGCTCGCGGTTCCGGCAGCTGAAATGGGGGCAGTCGCTCCAGTTCCAGGGACCGGTCGGCCCGTCCTCTGTCGGGTCTCCCGCCACGGGGCACCCGTAGTCGTCCGCCCGGAGCCGGCGTGCGAACTCCGGGTCGTGGTCGCCCTGCTCGACAGCGTACCGACACTTGCCCTCGTTCGTGAGGTAGTCACAGCGGTCGACGTGGGCGTATGGGTCGTCAACGCCGACCGACGTTCCGGCCTCCGTCTTCTCCATGTCCGTGTCCTGGGCGCGTACGGTCTTGAGTGTATGGCTATGCGAGCACGACGGGGATCACCCAACACTCCCGCTACCGCTCGCTTTTTGACCCGGGACCGCACAGTGGGAGTATGAACGTCTTCGCAGTCGAGGGGCTGCCGGAGATTGAGCCCGGCGACGACCTCGCCAGGTTGATCGAACAGCAGGTCGATCTCCGGCCCGACGACGTCGTCTGTGTCGCGAGCACGATCGTCTCGAAAGCCGAGGGAAGACAGGCCGATCTCGCGGCGTTCCCGGCCGGCGAGCGCGCCGAGCGGATCGCCCGCCGGGTTAGCGACCTCGCGGGCGAAAGGAAGGACCCCCGGTTTGCCCAGGCGGTGCTCGAAGAGAGCGAGGAACTGCTGCTGGAACACCCGATCATGCTCGCCGTCACGGGGTTCGGGCACGTCACGGTCAACGCGGGCATCGACCGGTCGAACATCCCCGACGCCGACCTGCTGTTGCTCCCGGAGGCCCCCACAGCGAGCGCACAGCGGCTCCACAAGGAACTCGGATCGCGCGTGATCGTCACGGACACCTCGGGCCGGCCATTCCGGTACGGCCAGCGCGGCGTCGCGCTCGGCTGGGCCGGCCTCCCCGCGGCGCGGGACTGGCGCGGCGAAACCGACCGCGAGGGACGGGAGATGGAGGCGACCGTGCAGGCGGTCGTCGACGAACTCTCCGCCGCTGCGAACCTGGTCACCGGCGAGGGTGCCGGCGGGACGCCTGTGGCCGTCGTCCGCGGCTGGGAGTTCGGCGACCACGCGGGCAGCGACAACCTGTTCCGCGACCCGGACGACGACCTGATCAGGCCGGCACTGAAAGCGTGGTCGTACGTGGAGTGACACGGACTGTCGTGATCTGTCACTCCGAGCGGTGGTCCCGGCGGTGCGTCCACGTCGTCCATCTCGTACTCCCCGAGGTCGGCCCTGATGTCCGCCGGATCCGGTTCCGGTTGGTCCTCTGTCCGCCCCGATGGGTACTCGCGACATCGTTGTTCGCGAAGGCGTTGCCGTTTGCCGGCGAAGCCAGGGCAAGGTCGACGCGGCCGGAGCAGGTATCCACACTTTCATGACCGCAGCAAACGTTGTGCAACTACTGATTGACGCATGCTGGGAATCGAACTCACACCCGAGGAGCCGGTCGAACAGCTCGCAGAGTACGCCGCGACCGCCGAATCTGCGGGGTTCGACACGGTCTTTGGCAGCCACCACTACAACAACCGCGACGAGTTTCTCGCCCTCGCAACGATCGCCGACGCTACCGAGGACATTCACCTGGGTCCGGGCGTGGCGAACCCGTACGAGACCCACCCCGTGACGCTGGCCTCGCGGATGGCGAGCCTGGACGAACTCGCCGACGGGCGCGGCGTGTTCGGCATCGGCCCGGGTGACCGCTCGACGCTGGCCGCCCTCGGGTTCGAACACGAGCGGGCGCTGCGGCGCGTGCTCGAGACAGTGCAGGTTGCCCGCCGACTCTGGGACGGCGAGCACATCGACCACGACGGCACGTTCGGCGCCGACGACGCCGGGCTGAACTACGAGGCAGGGTCGATCCCCGTCTACGTCGGCGGACAGGGCCCACACATGACACGGATGGCAGCCAAGTACGCCGACGGCGTGCTCTACAACGGCGCACACCCGCGGGACATCGCGTGGGCGAGCGACCGTGTGGCGGAGGGGTTAGACGACCGACCCGGGGGCCGCGGTGAGTTCGACTTCGTGGCCTATGCGAGCGTGAGTGTCGCCGCTAACAGCGGACGTGCACGCGAGGCCGCACGTCCCCCGGTGGCCTTCATCGCTGGCGGCGCGCCCGACCCGGTGCTGGATCGCCACGACCTGGACCCGGACCGCGCGGCCGACATCGGTAAGTCGATCGCCGCCGGGGAGTTCTCCGAGGCTTTCGGGGCTGTCACGCCCGCGATGATCGACGCATTCTGTCTCGCGGGTACCCCCGACACAGTCGCCGAACGGGTCGAGCGGATACTGGAGGACGCCGACAGCGTCGTCTTCGGGTCACCGCTCGGTCCCGACGTCGAGACTGCAATCGAGCTGCTCGGTGAGCTAACGCTGTCGGACAGATAGTGACGGCTGGAGCCAGTCGCGAGGATACCGGCGCTCGCTCCTGTGACGGCTACGGGTAGCTCCTGCTCGAGGAGTCCGGAACCACGAGATCGGCAGCTGCACCGAGAACGAGATAGCCGAAGATGATCGACGGAACGACGACGAGCAGCGCGCCGACGAGTACCAGCGACGTCGCCACCAGCGTATCCACAGTAGAGCCCTGCGTGGCAACCTCGGCGAACTCGCCCGGCATGTCGACGATGCTCTGGATCAGGTCCGAGAGGAGACTCATACGTTGGTGTTAGCGCGGGTCTACTTGTGTCTCCCGGAAGGGGAAGGGAAACCGGCGTCAGTACGGTCAGCGACGAACGAGTAGAGCATCGACCGGGTGACGTGAGGACGCTGAGGATGCCGAGCGTCAGCCCCCCGACCGTGTGCCGGCAACACTGCAGAGAAGGGCCAGCAGCAACGAGAGATACCCGATGCGGCGTTTCACGGTTGCGAGTCACTTTCTCCGCCGTGACGGGGTCGAACGCGAGTCTGACCTCCTGGTCCGGGAAAGCGAAAGTGACGAGATCGAGCAGGACTGGCTCTGATAGGGTCGTGCGTGATTATTTTCGGCATTGCTCCGAAATATTGGTGGGACAGCATCCGAGACTTCCAATCTGCTCCACACGACTGTCGTCTGTCTGGAGTGCGAACGCACTGTGTCACTCGAGTGAGTAGTCCGATCCCAGTATCGTGTGTCATAAGTCCGTACGTTTATAAGCGATCCCAGGACCAACACGGACCGTGCTCCCGGTGCTCGTCGCAGCCGCGGTGGTCGCAAGCCTCGGTGCCGGAGCAGCAGTGCCGGCAGGAACAGCCGGTGCTGGTGCAGAGGCACCAGCGGGCAGCGACGAGGCTCGGATCGTCAGCATCTATCCGAACCCCTCAGCACACGGGGACGAAGGGGAATTCGTCAGGCTGTGGCTGCCGGCCGACGCCGATCTGGCGGAGTACTCGCTCGCTGACGACCAGGTGACCGTTCCACTATCGACAGGAGAGAACCAGGCGCCGCCGCGGCCGCCGCCGGGGGGTGGCTACGTTACCGTCTCGACAGACCCAAATCTGACGGCCTCAATCACTGACCGGCGCGTCACACTGCTGGACGACCGCTTCCAGCTCGCCAACGGCGGCGACGAGGTTCAGCTGTTCCACAATGGGACCGTGATCGACGACCTGCGGTACGATCGCGCACCCGAAGGCGACGTCTACAACGCGACCGCAGACCGCTGGCGCCCCCTCGGTGCGACCGAACGGCCGGTTGTGACGGCCGGCAGCGGCGAGGTTGAGGTGTTCGTCCTCCCGGACGAGCCCGACCGAGCCATCGAGGCGTTGCGAAGCGCCGACGATCGGATCCTGCTGGCAGGGTACACGCTCACCTCTCAGCGGGTCGTCGACGCGTTGCTCTCGGCCCACCGCCGGGGCGTCACTGTCGAGGTGCTCGTGGAGGGAGCACCGGTTGGCGGCATGTCCGAACGGGCGGCCGCTGCCCTGGATGAGCTTACAGCAGCCGGGGTTCCAGTGCGTGTCGTCGGCGGCGAGCGAGCACGCTACCGGTTCCACCACGCAAAATACGCCGTCGTCGATGACAGCGCACTCGTGACCACCGAGAACTGGAAACCGTCCGGTGTCGGCGGCCGGTCGAGCCGCGGCTGGGCGGTGCTCACCGATCAGAGCCGTATCGTCGAGGGGCTCCTTGCAACCTACCGCGCGGACGCCGGCTGGGAGGACGCGATCCCCTGGGCGGAGTTCGACGGTACGACACTCGTCGATGCGGAGCCGGCAGACGGCGAGTATCCGTCGCAGTTCGATCCCCGCTCGGTCCCCGTCGAACGCACCAGGCTGCTGGTGGCGCCCGACAACGCCAGAGAGGGGCTCGTATCGCTGATCGCGGGGGCCGAGGAGTCGGTCGCGGTCAAGCAGGTCCGCATCGGCAGCCGCGGCTTTCCACTCCTGCAGGCGATTATCGACGCAGCACAGCGGGGCGTCGAGGTGCACATCCTGCTCTCGGGTGCATGGTATGTCCGCGACGAGAACGAACGGATGGCTGCCTGGCTAGCGGAACAGGCCGAGACAGGGGACCTCCCGCTGTCGGTTCGACTGGCCGAGCCCGACGGCCGCTTCGAGAAGATCCACGCGAAGGGGCTGATCGTCGACGGGGAGACCGTGGCCCTCGGTAGCGCCAACTGGAACGACAACTCTCTGCGGAACAACCGGGAGGTCGTGCTGGTGCTGGACGGGGAGGCAGCCGCGGGGTACTTCGGCGAGGTGTTCGACGCGGACTGGACCACCCGTAGAGACCAGTCCGGTCGCGACCACCAGCTGCCGCTCGGCCTCGCGCTCGCCTGCCTCGCGGTGGCGGTGCTGGCGATCCTCGTCGCCGCGCGACTCCGGTTCGAGCGTTGATCAGGGTTCGTCGGGCAGGATGGCCGAGCTTCCGAGCGTTTCGTCGATCTCGGCGTCGGCCATCTTCTGCACGAGTGCGTCGATAACCGCCTCGCGCATCCCCTCGACGAACTTGATCGAGCCGACGACCAGGTGACCGCCGCCGCTGACGCCGCCGCCAGGTACCTCCGACTGGAGTTCGGCGACCATCTCCGGGATGTCCAGCCGAACCCCGTCCGAGCGCAGGACGGCGAAGTCCGGCCCGTAGCCGATGGTGATGACCGGATCACCCGTCTCCGTGACCTTCCGGTCGTGGATTTTGCCGGTCGTCTTGCCCGGCGCGGGGTAGGTGAACCGTTTTGCGTGGTTCTCGACGTCGATCCGGAAGAGGTGGGCGCCGTTGTCGAGCGTT
Source organism: Halobacteriales archaeon QH_10_65_19 (assembly GCA_003022085.1). The sequence continues at coordinate 9,997 of PXQK01000052.1, forward strand.
TCGTGGGTGACGTGCTGCATGGCCGCCTCGAGCTGGTGGTCGACGTCGTGCTCCGCGCGCTCGGCGAACAGGTCGACCAGCGCCTCGTGGCGCTCGCGGTCGTCGCAGTTGACGTTCAGCAGGTCGTTGACGAACTCCCGGCCGGCGTTGTACCTGAGCCAGTAGGTCGCGTAGTCCAGCGCCTCGCCGATGTCGAGCAGCCGGCTCTCGTCGTACCCCGCGTCGTCCGCGAGGTCGAGGTACTGGTCCATCGCCTCGCCCTCGGAGCGATCCGAGAGCCCAGCCACCGCGGGGACGTGGGACAGTTCGTCGGTCAGCGACGGGTCGATCATCCGCGCGACCTCGACGCACATCATCCCGGTTGTGATCCGGTAGTCCTCGCCGTACAGGTAGGGGTTGACGTGTTGCTCGACGAGTCCCTCGACGGCCGCCGGATCCGGGTGGTGGTGGTCGACGACGAGGATCGGGACGTCGTAGTGGGCGAGGTTCCGGTAGGCCGGCGTGTCCTCCTCGGTGCTCCCGTTGTCGAGCATCAGAAAGAGGGGGAGCTTCTGCCCGTGGCGCTTGCGGTTCTCCAGCGCGAAGTTCAGGTCGCGGGTGACGTCCTCGAGCTCGTAGAACGGCGCCTTGCTCGGCAGCCGCTTGAGGAGGTGCTGTGACGCGTCGGGATCCTCCCAGGTTTCGGCGATGAACTGTTCGAGGGCGTGCTGGAGCGGGACGCTCGCACACAGCCCGTCACCGTCTGCGTGGTGGCGGATCCGGATCGGCCGCCCCTCGAGGACAGTCTCGCGGAGCCGCCGGGCGACGTCCGTCAGGTCGTCCCGCAGCGTCTCGAACGCCGGCCAGTCGACCAGCGCCTCGTGGCGCTCGCGGTCGTCGCAGTTGACGTTCAGCAGGTCGTTGACGAACTCCCGGCCGGCGTTGTACCTGAGCCAGTAACGTCGTCGAGGTCGACGTCGGGATAGGCCCGGACACCGGCCTCCTCGAACGCCGCCGCCGGGAGGACGCCGGTCTCGGTGCGAACCTGGAAGATCGTCGGGCCACCGGTCTGTTTGATCTGGACCACCTGTCCCTCGACGTGGCCAGTCTCTCTGGCCTGTGCCGCGAGGTCGGCGGCAGCGATACGGGGCCCGCGCCCCACTGACTCGACTGTGTACTCTGCCATCTGTACTTCAGTGAAACTCACGTCGCCATCCTCGCGTACCTCCCCGAGTTCAACGACGAGGTCGTCGCTGACGTCGTAGGTCCCGACGAGGTTCGAGACGTGGACGAGCCCGGAGACCTCCTCCGAAAGGTCGACGAACACGCCGTACTCGACGACGCCGTTGACCGTGGCGTGGTACCGCTCGCCGGCCTCGATATCGTCGAGCGTACACTGCGGATCGAGGTCATAAACTATCGTAGCTGCGGAGCCGTCCGAAAGGTCGGTACCGTCATCCCCGGTACCGTTGGGTGTAGACATATCGCGTCCATACGGTGCTTGCCGGTTTTTAAGCTTCGATATAAGTTTCCTCGCGGGGCGACGCCGGGGTGGTGGTTCGGAACGCTTGTAAGTGGTGGGAACTGAGTCCCGTACATGGAACTGCTCCGCCCGAGTCCCGCGGAGTTCTTCGCGCCGTTCGGTTGCGGCGGACGGCCCGCCGGCGGGTCAGTCGAGTGCCGCGGACAGCGACCCCCCGGACGCGAGCGGGTCGCCGGGGATCACCGATGAGACACGTCGTCGCACAGGGGACGTTCGACCTCCTCCACCCGGGGCACGTCCACTACCTGCGCGACGCCCGGCTGATGGGCGACAAACTGCACGCCATCGTCGCCCGGCAGTCGAACGTCACCCACAAGCCGGATCCGGTGATCCCCGGCCCACAGCGCGTCGAGATGGTCTCGGCTCTCGAACCGGTCGATCACGCGCGGCTGGGCCACCCCGAGGACATCTTTGTCCCAATCGAGGAGATCAACCCGGACGTGATCGCCCTGGGCTACGACCAGCACCACGACATCGACGCCATCGAATCGCAACTCGCCGACCGCGGGATCGACTGTGACGTCCGGCGGGCGTCGGCGCGCGAACGGACGAGCGAGAACGAACTGCTCTCCTCCGGCGAGATTGTCGAGAAGATACTCGCGGAACGCGGCGGCGACTGAACGGCCCAGGATTCATTGGGTGAACGCCGCCACCGCGTCGTGGTCGTCCCCGGTCGCCGGCCTGATCTCTAGCGACTCCCCGGCTCCCGTCTCCGCTTCCGGGCCGTCGCTCATCGGCCCGGCGTGGATCGCTGAGTGATCTCGCCGGCCAGCGGGCGGCGCACCGTCGCGGCGACAGACTCGGTGTTCGCCAGCGCCCACATGAGCTTGACCTTCGCCGTACCGGGGAGCATGTCCTCACCCTCGACGACGCCGGCGTCGAGCAGGTCCCGGCCGGTGTCGTAGACACGGTCGCAGATCCGCCCTTCGAGACACTGGCTGGTCATCACGACCGCGGTGCCCGAGTCAACAAGCGACTCGATCGTCGGGATCCAGTCGGTGTGGACGTGCCCGAGCCCCGTCCCTTCCAGGATCAGCCCCTCGCTGTCGCCGGCTTCCTCCAGCAGTCCGGGGTCCGTGCCCGGCGTGAACTTCAGCAGTTCGACGTCGGTCTCGAGGGCCGGCGCGAGGTCGAGGTCGGCGTCGCCGCGCTGCTGGTAGTGCCGGCGGAACGTGACCTCGTGGTCGCCCTCTCCGCCTGCGCGGTAGTCGACCGCGCCGAGTGGCTTCCGGCCGACGGTTTCGAACGCGTCGCGGCGCGATGTGTGGTTCTTCCGGACGCGTGTCCCGCGGTGAAGGGCGCACGTGTCGTCAGACTCGTCGGCGTGCATACAGAGGAGCACCTCCGCACAGTCGCCGGTTGCGGCCTCGACTGCACAGACCGCGTTCATCACGTTGTCAGAAGAGGGCCGATCCGCGGATCGCTGGCTGCCGGTGAACACGATCGGGACGGGCGAGTCGAGCATGAACGCCATCGCGCTGGCGGTGAACTGCATCGTGTCCGTCCCGTGCATGACGACGATCCCGTCGGAGCCGGCCTCGATCTCCTCGTGGATCGCGCCCGCGAGGTCCTGCCAGACCGACGGCTCCATGTTCTCCGAGAGGATGTTGGCGACGACGCGACCCCGGTAGTTGGCCATGCCTGCGAGTTCGGGTACCGCACGCAGGACGTCCTCGGCGTCGAACTGTGCGGTGACGGCACCGGTGCGGTAGTCGACCGTCGAGGCGATGGTGCCGCCGGTGGAGATCAGCGAGACGGTCGGGAGGTGCGTTCCCGATACTGTAGACGTCGGATTCGAGTACCTCGACGGCTGCCTCCTCGCGGTCGACGCCGACGTTGTAGCCGCTCTCCAGTTTGACCACCAGGTACTCGGGCGTCGAGGACGGGAGCAGGACGCCCTCGTGTGTCTGGCCCCCGCGCTCGACGCGGACCCGGTCTCCTTCGTTCATACCGCCCGGTACCGCACGGCTGAACTTGAAACCATTCATCGCCTCGGGGTCGGTCTGGAGTGCTTCGTTCATCAACGTGGCCATCACCCCCGGCGCGATGCAGTTGACCGCAACCCCGTGCTCAGCGAGTTCGAGTGCAAAATCCTTCGTGAGCATCCAGACGCCGGCCTTGGCTGTGTCGTAGTGTATCTTTCCGGTCCGTGGCCACGTGTCGTGGAAGCTCGTTATGTTTACGATGTCGCCGCCATTAGCTTGTTTGCGGAACTGGCGACCGACCTCCCGCGACAGCCGGAAGACGGCATCGAGCCGGTCAGAGAGACGAAGGACGCTGCGGTCGGGGCGGTCGAGGACACCCTGGACAATCCGGCACACCCACACCTGGTCACCCACCAGATTGTGGCCGCGGTCGGACGGATCAGGCGCGCCGACGAGTCGATCGACGAGGGCCGTTTGACCGATGTGCCGCCGCTGTGGTCGCGCTCCTCGGCATCGGCCGGTCCCGGCCCTGTCTCTGTCATCGGTTCGGCGGGTGGCGGCGTGAACCCGTTCCGGACGCGAGGAACGCGAGGCTTTTCTCCGCGGCCGGCAAACGGCAGCCATGGAGCGGATCCCGCTGTCGAATCAGACGTTCGAGGGCAACAACAACGCCTACCTGTTTGCCGACGGGCCGGAGACGGTACTAGTCGATACGGGCGACCACCTGCCGGACACGGCCGAGCAACTCGAAGCGAGCCTCCGCGACCACGGGACCGCGATGGCCGAGGTCGACCGGCTGTTTCTGACCCACTGGCACGGCGACCACCGGGGTCTGGCGGGGGAGATCCAGCAGGCCAGCGGCGCGACGGTGTGCGCTCACAGCGCCGACGCGCCGCTGATCGCCGGCGACGCCGAAGCCTGGGAGAGGATGATCGACAAACAGGAGCGGTACTTCGAGCAGTGGGGGATGCCCGAGGAGCAGCGCGGTTCACTCCGGGACGTTCTCGACAACACCGCCTGGCGCGAAGATACGCCGACAGTGACAACGATTGAGGACGGCGAGGCATTCTCGGTCAACGATCACACGCTCACGACCGTTCACGCGCCGGGCCACACCGCCGGACTGTGCGTGTTCGAGACCACGATCGACGGCGAGACGGTCGCCCTCACCGGGGACGCGCTGTTGCCGGAGTACACCCCAAACGTCGGCGGGGCTGACATCCGCGTCGACCGATCGTTAGCGACGTATCTCCGGACGCTGCGTGCCGTCGCGGACGCCGAGTACGGCCGGGCGTGGCCGGGACACCGCGATCCGATCGACAATCCGACGGCCCGCGCCGAGTTCATCATCAACCATCACGAGGAGCGCGCATGGCGGGTGCTCGACGCAGTTCGCCGGCACGGCCCCTGTGACGCCTGGACAGTCAGCGACTCCCTCTTCGGCGACCTCCACCACATTCACATCCTCCACGGCCCCGGCGAAGCGTACGCCCACCTCGCGCACCTCGAACGGGATGGCGCGGTCGAACGGGACGGCGGCGAGTACTGGCTGGCCGAGGGCGTCACCGAGCAGCTCGACGCGCACGCTGACGAACGCTGGCCGCTGTAGGCCTAGATACGGGTTCGACAGAGTTTGCCACAGCGGAGCGTCCCGTAACCCCGAGGTGACGGACGCTACGGGTCGATCTCCCGGGAGACCCAGCC
>PXQK01000053.1 GCA_003022085.1 Halobacteriales archaeon QH_10_65_19
ACAGCGGGAACGGCGGCGACAACGGTGGTGGCAGCGGGAACGGCGGCGACGGAACGATGGGACCGGTGCTCGCGGAGAGTGTACAGTGGGAGAACTCCTTCATAGCGGAGTTCACGGGAGAGACACAGATGGGAGAAGCGATGGTGACGATGCGGTTTAACGATGGCAACATCTACCAGACCATCGAGTCCGAACAGGGAACCGCCGAAATATACAGCGTGGACAACGACATCTACATCGTGCAGGAAGGGCAGTGTCTCGTGAACCCCGGACAGGCCCCGACATCGGATGTCAACCCGGAGGATCAGAGAGACATCGCGGAGGAGTACCCCGACCTCACGCCAGCGGGGCGCGACACCATCGATGGTGAAGAGATGTACGTCTACGAGTACAACCAGGACGGACAGACGGCGACGATGTACGTCAGCGTCGAGTCTAACTACCCCCGCCGCGTCGAAACCCCGGAATCGACAGTCGACTACCACTCCTGGGGCGAGGTTGATCCGATTTCGTCCCCGGAGATGGACTGCCAGGAGATTGGTGGCGGTGGCGGCGAAGACGGATCTGACCCGTACTAGGGCTCATGTGGTCGGTGTCTCTTTCCTGTGTCCACACGTTGATACCCACGGCTCACCAAGAGCGGGTATGGCGACCGTCGAGACGGGAGCACGCCTCCATTTCGGCTTCCAGAACCTCTCACTCGCACACGAACGGCTCTACGGCGGGATCGGCGTCGGCCTGGCAGCACCGTCCCTGGTCGTCGACGCCGAGCGCGCAGACGAGGTTACCTGTTCGGACGAGGCTGTCACGCCCTACGTCGACCGCGCAGTCGAGGTGCTCGGGCTGCCAGGCGCCCGTGTGAGGGTCACAGAGCGGTTCGGGCGCCACGTCGGGTTCGGAAGCGGGACACAGATGGCACTCGCGTGCGTCCGGGCGATTGCGGCCGCCTACGACAGGCAGGTAGATGTCCCCGAGCGTGCGCCAGCCCTCGAACGCGGCGGCCGGAGCGGCGTCGGCGTCGCGACGTTCGAGCGCGGCGGGTTCGTCGTCGACGCAGGCCACCCCACCGAGCGGTTCACGTCCGAGCCGCCCGAGCCTGGTGCGTGGCGCGTTCCCGAGCCGATCGCAGCCTGGTCACTGCCCCAGCACTTCCGGTTCGTCCTCGTGACGCCCGCCGTTACAGCCGGGCGGAGCGGCGAGGCCGAGGAGGTGAGCATGCGCCGCATCGTCGAGCGCGCGGATCCAGGGATCGGTGACGAGATTGCGAAGCTGGTCACGCGGCGTCTCCTGCCCGCCGTTGTCGAGGCTGACGTCGACGCGTTCGGACGCGCAGTCGCCCGCCTCGGACGGCTCAACGGCGCGTGGTACGCCGACGAGCAGGGTGGCGTCTACCGGCCGCCCGCCGGCCGCCTGATCGAGGCGCTCGGCGACAGCAGGGCGGTGACCGGAGCCGGCCAGTCCTCCTGGGGACCCACCGTGTACGGTGTCACGACCGCCGAGGACAGCGAACAGGCGGCGGCGGACGCGCAAACGGCACTAGAGGACCGCGGGCTCGACGGCACGGTCCGCGTAGCGGCCCCGCGGAACACCGGCGCGACGGTCGACCCCGAGCCCTGATCGCACGGTGATAATTAATCAATCTATCTGCACAGCCGCAAGAGAGGAAAATGACCCGATCGAGATCAAGGGGTGCGGAAGATGGGGTCCTGGTTGCAGGAATTGCGAGCGACCGCAGGGAGCGAGCAATTCACCCCTGCACTTAACAGTCTGCACTCCGGTGTTCGTGTATGGAACGGATACCGTTCGGGATCAACCGCCTCGACAGCACCATCGGCGGCGGGGCGCCCCGCGGGAGCGTCGTGTTGCTGTCCGGCGAGGCCGGCGCTGGCGCCCGCGAGTTCGTCTACACAGCGGCGGCGATGAACGGTCTCGCGGGCACCAGACACGACCTGTTCGACCTCCACTACGGCGACCTCGCATCCGACGCGCACCTGCCGGAGGCGATCCACTACATCTCCTTTACGACCGAGGAGGACCAGCTGCGGACGGAGATCAGGATGACCATGGACGACGAGATTGCTGACAACGGGCTGGAGCACGTCGAGTTCGACTCGCTCTCCCGGAACTACTTTCACGTCAGCCCGGTGCCCCGCAACTGGTACGCCGAGCAGACCACGGACATCACGAGCCTTCGCAAACGCCACGAGGAACGGGAGGGGCTGCTGACGGCGCTGGGCGACAGCCTCAGCGAGCGCGCGCCGGGCAACCTCGTGATCATCGACTCGCTGTCGGACCTGGCGGGGGCCGCGGGCGACGCTCTCAGTTGGTCTGACATCAACTACCTTATTAAAGGGATCGCGAAAGCCGCCCACAAATGGGACGGTCTCATCCTGATCCACGCCAACCACGAAACGCTCTCCGAGAGACAATTTGGACAGCTCGTCGACAGCTGCAGCGGCACGCTCCGGTTCGAGTGGGAGACCGGCGGCAGCGCACGCGCCCGGACGCTCGTGGTCAAGAACTTCCGGGGCGTGCTTTCGACAATCGAGGCCGACAACATTGTCAAATTCGAGACCGACCTCGGCGACGCGGGGTTCGACATCAGTGACGTCCGCAAGATCCGCTGAGCGGACCGTATCGAATACTGAAATGGACGGCAAACGCTTAACTGTTCGGTAGAGAAAGCAAAGAATAATGGCGAGTGAGTCGACCGAAGGAGGGTCTGTGTCGGTGGTTCTCCCCCCCGAGCTGCACGACTGGCTCGAAGAACAGGCGGCGGAACTGGGCGTGGACACGGGCCAGCTGCTCGCACAGCTGGTTGCCTCCTATCGAGTGACGGCGGAGGCCGACCTGGAGGCGGAACTCGACGAACAGATCGAGTCGACGGTGCAGTCGATGCTGACGGACACGTTGACAGAACAGCTCGGAACGACGGTGCAGGAGGCTGCCGAACCACTGGTCACCGAACGGGTCAACGAGGCGACCACCGCCGTCCAGAGCCAGCTGACCGATCGGATCGACACCGTCGAGGGGGAGTTTCAGGCCAAACTCGAGGACGTCCGCGAGCGCGTCATCCAGGTCAAAAAAGAGACAGACGGGAAGGCCCCGGACGACCACACACACGAGGCGCTCGAAGACATAGCGGCCCTCGAAGAGCAGGTTGTGACCATGGAGGAAGTCCTGAGGGAGCTTCAGACCGAAATCGACGAGACGGTGCCCGAACACGCCGCGCACATCGACGGGCTGGAGGACCGGGTCCTGGAGATGGAGGACCGCCTGCAGACCGTCGCCTGGGTCGTAAGCGACCTGCGGGAGGCCCACGAGTCGGGCAACGGGCTGCAGGCAGTCGAGCGGATCAAGCGGGCCGCGGCGAAGGCCAACATCGAGCGCGCCACGTGCGAGAGCTGCGGCGACGGGGTGACGCTGTCGCTGCTCACCGATCCGGAGTGTCCACACTGCAGCGCGACAGTGACGAACGTGGAGCCCAACCCCGGCTGGTTCAGAAAGCCGAAGCTCCGCGTCGCCTCCCAGCTCGAATCGGGTGAGTCCGAGTGAGCGACGACAACCCCTTCGAGGAACTCGACGAGGCGGTCGAAGGCAGGGAGGACAATCCATTCGACAGACTGGGGTATCCCGAGGAGGAAAGAAGCACGGAGGGTTCCCGGCTGCCCTGGGGCGAGCCACTCGAACCCGATACGCTCGACGAATCGGAGCGCGTCCAGGGGGTGGAAAGCGGGGATACTGCGACCGATCCAGAGCCGTCAGCCGACAGACCGGTCGGGGAAGATTTGCAGGAGGGACCGGCCAGCGACGCGTCCCGCGCCCGTGAGGGTGACCCCTTCGAGTCCATGGGTGAGGCGTTCACCGAGATGGAGGTCGAGGGGGTGGATCCCGACGAGGTCTGGCAGCGGCTCTCGGACGCCGGAGAGGGATCGGACACCCGGGAGACCGGGCGCAGCTACGCCGAGGTGTCGAAACACAGCTACTGCGAGCAGTGCGAGTACTTCTCGGACCCGCCCGACGTGGAGTGCTCGCACGAGGGAACCGAGATTGTCGAGTTCCTGGATATCGAACGGGTGCGAGTCGTCGACTGCCCGGTCGTCGCCGAGCGGAAGAACCTCGAAGGCGAGTAGCTGCCCGCTGTGCGCGTCGCCGACCGGCCCTCGCCGTGTCCTACCGGACGAGGAGGACAGGCCGCGGGTGTCAGACCTCGGTCCAGTCGGTCGTTCCGGCGTCGAGGGCACGGAGTCGTGCCTCGCGGACGCCGTTGGACTCGCGGAGTTCGATCTGGCTGTCGAACACCTGCTTGATTACCTGCATCGTCTGGTCGTCGTGTGCAGCCGAGTCGATAGTGAACACGCCGACAAAGCCGGCGGAGCCGAGCCGCGAGGAGAGGACGTGACAGAACTTGAATGTGGTCTGTCTGTCGGTGTATGTGAGCATCGTCGACAGCGAGGTGAGCGCGAGGCGGGCTTCCGTGACGCCGGCGTCTTGGAGCCGGCTGAAACACTTCGTGACCCCGATCCCAATCCCGGTGAGATCCGAGGGATCGGCGACACTGTAGTGAAACGAACCGTTGTCGAGTTCCCGCTCGGTGCGGCCGCGGTCGCCGCCCGAGTCGATCGCCGCGACGCTGTAGCCGGGGAACTCGCTGGCGGCAGCCTCGATGTCGGCGATCCAGTCGACCCCGTCGCTGTCGGTCGTGACCCCGATGGCTCCCTGGTTGTCGCGGATGCCGTCGGCGAGTATCTCCCGAACGAGTTCGTCTTTTCCCGACATAGCTGGTCCAGAGACGAGGAGGGTCGAACCCGGACGAACCGCTGCGAGGCCGTCCAGAGCGAGGACATGTGACAGGTCGTACATGGGATTAGTTGTTCTGTACGTCGTTCAGTTCCCGAACCGTGGTGATGAAATCCTCGTCGCTCTCGATGCCGCCGAGCGTCTCCGACAGTTCGTTCCGGAGTTCGTCGATCTGGGCGGTGAGGTCGGCGTACTCGGCGCTTTCCTGGAGTTCGACCGCCGTCTTCGTCGCCTCCAGAGTTGCCTGCTTCTCGACCAGCGAATAGTACTCCTGCAACAGCGAGTCGTACTCGGAGCGTTCGAGGAGGTTTCTGATCGTCTCTTCGAGCTGTTTGCCCTTAACCGGCTTAGAGAGGTAGGCGTCGAACCCCATCTCCAGGATATCGAAGTCGGGCTCCACGGCAGTCACCATGGCGACGCGGCAGTCCAGCCCCTCGTCGCGGATGCGTTCGAGCACCTCGCTCCCGGAGAGCCCGGGCATCATCCGGTCAAGCAGCACGACCGCGACCGAGTCGTCGAGCGCGTCCAGGCCCTCGTTGCCGTCCCGAGCGACCCGGACGGTGTACTGGTCTTCAAGCCAGAGGCGATACGTCTCGGCCACGTCCTGTTCGTCCTCGACGATGAGCACCACGGGGTCCGAATTTGACATCGATACTCGTCTGACCCTTTGCGTTCATCACACATAGCCTTGTGGGGGGTTAGTGACATCCGCCGCGCGGTACCCGACGCGGCTTCGACCGCCGTCGGCAGTGATCGACATAGCCAAACCGGAGCCGATCCTACAGCAGGGTATGATCCGGAACCTTGCAGCCGGGCAGGCCGGCATGACTAGCAACGCCTTCCTCGTCGACGGCGAGCGAGCGGTTCTCGTCGACGTTGGCAGCGGGTTCGACGTTGTGAGCGCCGCCCGGGAACACATCGACACTGCCGACGCAGTCGTCCTGACCCACACCCACCCCGACCACGTCGGAAACCTTGGTGCAGTGACCGACGCGTTCGGCGTCGACGTATGGGGGTACGACCCCGACCACGACGGCGTCGATCACGCGATCGGAGACAGCAGGACCGTCCAGCTGGGGGATCACGAGTACGAAGCGTTGCACACACCGGGCCACAAGGACGACCACATCTGTCTGTACGCACCGTCAAACGGCGTACTCTTCGCCGGCGACCTGGTGTTCGCAAGCGGCGGCTTCGGCCGGACAGACCTCCCCGAGGGTGACAGGTCGACGCTCGCCGGGAGCATCAAGCGCGTCCACGAGCGCGTCGAGGGAAATTTACGGGAGATGCACGTCGGGCACGGACCGAGTGTCACTACCAATCCGCTGCAGGACGTCGAACTCGCACTGCAGGCTGCTAGGATGGGCGTCTGACAGCGTGCGAGTCAGTCACGGGGACGGGACAAAAGGCAGGCTTTATTGTTCGGTACCGCCCATCTGAGAACGCGCTCGGTTGGTGTAGTCC
>PXQK01000054.1:0-6244 GCA_003022085.1 Halobacteriales archaeon QH_10_65_19
ATCCATCCCGGACGAAGCAAGCACGCGAACGCAGTGAGCGCGCGCAGCGAGCGGTCGGCCGACCGGAGAGAGGCCGACGATTGCTCGAACGGCGAGTGTAGCGAGCCGTGAGAGTCCCGGATGGTGAATGGAGCGAGCGCAGCGAAGTCGTTCGAAAATCTTCGATTTTCGTGATCACGAGAATCTTCGATTCTCGGACGACGGAGTGAACGCAGTCGAGTGGTCGGGGGCTTCCTCTTCACGAATCCTCAATTCCTTTCACGAATCACTATGGCCCGACGACGCTATGGAGTCACGCGTTGGTCGTTTCAGCCCCCAAAACCGCCGGTATTGGGACCCGGTGCTGAACATAGTCACGCACGACCGTATCACCCAAAATTGAGATGCCCTGAAACTGTACGTCGTTGTATGGACGTTCCAGAACTGGATATACTGAAGCTTCTCGAATCCGCGGCAGTCATTGTTCTCGTCATTGCGGCTTTACAGTATTTCGGCGGCCTCCTCGTCGGATCCTCAGGACAGCTCGATTTCGGCGGACTGGCTATCGTAGCGGTAATATACCTCATTACAACCGCGGTGTTAGCGGTAATCGCTGCAAACACCGGGCTCTCGATGCCGGACAGCCTGAAAAAAGAAACAGAATAGAACGAGTCAGGTCTGATAGGGTCGTGCGTGACTCTGTATCGCCCGGCTGGAACAGATTGGGAGTCTCGGATCCTGTCCCACCGATATTTCGGAGCAATCTGCATCCTCGCCGGACCCCTCCCCCACGTTTTATTCACTCCCACAGTCTCAGGTTTGAAAACTCCGCATACAGACTCAAGTTGGTTGACTGATTCGGGTAGTATGATGGGAGAGTCTGACAACCGGGGCCGCATCGCCTATCGGTTCAGCTCTGCCGCCCCGGAGGAACAGTACGTGTACGGAGCCTGCAGTCCAGGCTGGCACTCGGCCGCCGACCAAGAGACGTGTCTCGACGAGTGGATCAGGTTCATGAACTCAGAGGGGATCGAGCGCGTCTGTTGTTTGCAGGCCGGCTGCCATCTCGACTCCGAGCGCGCGAACGTCAGTGCGTACAGGGAAGCATTCGGCAGGAACAGGGTGCTCCACACCCCGGTCCCAGATCAGCACCTCATCGACATCGACACTCTGGATGACGAGATTCTCCCGTTCCTCGCGGAGAGTGCCGCGGCAGGAGAGCCGGTTGTCGTTCACAGTCTCGCTGGTGTCACCCGGCCGGGACAGGTGCTGGCCGCCTGGTTGGTCCACGGGCGCGGGTACGAATCGACCGAGGCCGTCGATACAGTCATCGAGATGGGGCGGGACCCGACCGCAGCCGTCGACGCCGGCAACGCGACCCGGTCCGAGCTGTTCGAGTTGCTGGGGGCGCTCGGTGAGCGTGGACACGACGAGTAGTTCCCGGTCGCGTTGCTGTGTTTGGCTTTTTAACTGTCGGTGCACAAAGCTCTCCTAATGACTACTATCAAGGATAGCGTCCACGACCACATCGAGATCCACGGGGTAGCCCAGAAGCTGCTGGATACGCCGCCGGTCCAGCGACTCAGGCGGATCCGACAGCTCGGCACGGTCACGCTCGTCTACCCGTCGGCGAATCACACCCGGTTCGAACACAGTCTGGGCGTCTACCACCTCGCAGACCGGGCGCTCGGTCACCTGAACATCGAGGGACAGAAGGCCGAGCGGGTGCGGGCAGCCGCGCTGTTGCACGATGTCGGGCACGGGCCGTACAGCCACAACATCGAGGAGCTGCTGTACCGACACACCGGCAAGTACCACGACGAGGTCCAGGACCTCATCGGCACGGGGTCGGTCGCGACGGTGCTCTCGGAGCACGGACTGAACCCGGACAGGATCGCGGGCCTGATCGCCGGAGAGGGAGAACTCGGACAGCTCGTCTCGGGGGAACTCGACGTCGACCGGATGGACTACCTCGTCAGGGACGCCCACCACACCGGCGTCCCCTACGGCACCATCGACCACGAGCGGCTGGTGCGGGAGCTCCGGTTCGTCGACGGTGAACTCGTCCTCGACGAGGGGAACGTCCAGACGGCGGAGAGCCTGCTGCTCGCCCGTGCGCTCATGAACCCGACCGTGTACCAGCACCACGTCGCCCGGATCGCGAAGGCAATGCTCAGACGCGGGACGGAGCGGGCGCTGGAAGTCGGGGCAACCGACCCCGACAGCGTTCGGCGTATGGACGACTACGGCCTCCTCGCGCTGCTCAGGAACTGTGACGCGACCGTAGAGATCGCCCGACGGCTCGACGAACGAGACCTGTTCAAGCGCGGGGTCTGGGCCGAGTTCGACGCCGTTCCCGCCGAGTTACTGGCGGCGGATCACGGGACGATAAGGGAGTACGAACGCGAGATAGCGGCCGAGGCAAACGTTGACCCGCCGTCAGTCATTCTCGACGTGCCGCCCGAGCCGTCGATGACCGAGTCGACATCGCAGGTGCTCGTCAACGGCGACGTCCGCCGGCTGGGTGATCAGTCGACGCTCGTCAGTGCCCTCCGGGCCGCCCAGCGCGACCAGTGGCGGCTGGGCGTATACGGACCCCCTCGCGAGAGCGAGCGCGTCGGCAACGCTGCCATTCGGACGCTCGGGCTGGATATCGACGGAACGCTCGTGCGGGATATCCGAACCGGTCTCAACGCCACGCTCGACGAGTTCGGCGCTACCTCGGAGTGAGCCGGAGGCTACGATAGTGCACGACGCCCCTGACACATGCACGCTCTGCGGCGAGGTACTCGACGGACAGCCCCCGGACGGGTCGACGGGGAACGGGTTCTGTTGTCACGGTTGTGAAACCGTTGTGGAGACACTCGATGCCGCACCAGTCCACGACACCAGGGAGAGCCCGGTCCGGGGCTCCCGGAGGTCTGAGGACCCCTCTGGGACAGCCGGGAGCGGAGAGACCGAGTGGGGAGCCACAGCAAAGGACGAAGCTACCGGCACGACTCGCACGTATCTCCACATCGACGGGATGCACAACCCGACCTGTGAGCTGTTCGTGGAGTCACGCGCAACCGCGAGTGACGGCGTCACGGCTGCCGAGACGAGTTACGTTACCGAGACGGCACGGATCGATCACGACCCGGAGGAGATCACGGAGCAGACACTCTGTGATCGCCTGTCGACGGTGGGATACACGGCAACTGTACTCGACGCACAGGGTGGGACACGGGAGGAGGATCACCACCGGCGGGCGGATCTGACCCGCAATGAACGGCGCGCGAGACGCAGCATGGACGAGATGCTCGGCTTCCGGTACATCGCGGGGGTGGTCTTCGGGACGTTCTTGTTGTTGCCCTACGTTGTCGTCCTGTATCCAGTCTACATCTCCTCAACGTTCGGGATGTCCCTCGGTCCGTTCGATCAGGTAACGGGGGTCAGCGACACACTCGTTCTCCTCCCGCTGTTTCTCACCGTCTCCGGTGTCGTGCTCTTCTTTAGCGGACTGCCGCTCCTGCGTGGGGCGTACGTCAGTCTCAAAACACGCACTGCCAACACGGATCTGCTGGTCACTGTCACGATCGTCAGTGCGTACCTCTACGGTCTGGTCGCGCTGGTCGCTGGCAGACTGGACGTCTACTTCGACCTGACGATCGTGATTGCGGCGAGCGTCGTTGCCGCGATACTCTACGAGTCGCTGCAGAAACAGCGGGCGGTCGAGCAGTTGACCGACCTCACGGTGTCGCAGGTGGAGGAAGCACGGGTGATTGACGCCGACGGGTCGACATCGACAGTTCTCATCGACGACCTCGAGCCGGGCGACCGGGTGCTCGTCACGCAGGGCGAGCGCGTCCCGGTGGACGGGAAGCTCCGGGAGGACGAATGTACGGTTGACGAGGCAGTGGTCACAGGCGAATCGCTGCCGGTGCTCAAGGAGCCGGGCGACCAGGTCGTCGGCGGTTCAGTCGTCACGGAGGGTGCAGCGATTGTCGAGGCTGGACCGGATGCGACCAGCAGCATCGACAGGCTCACCGAATCAGTCTGGGAGCTCCACAGCGCGACACACGGGCTCCAGCGCCGGGTCGACAGGCTGGCAGGACGCCTCATTCCTGCAGTTGTCGCGGGAGCGGTCCTCGCCAGTGCGGCGGTGTTCGCTCTCGGGTACGGGGCCGTCGTATCGGTACTCGCCTTCGGGGCCAGCGTGTTCGTCCTCTCCCCGTGGGCCCTGGGGCTGTCGACGCCGCTGTCGGTCGCGACGAATATCCGGGACGCCCTGGCGGAAGGGGTGGTCGTCTTCGACGAGACGGTGTTCGAACGCATCAGGAACACTGAGGTCGTCGTCTTCGACAAGACCGGGACGCTGACGACTGGGGCCATGCGGGTCATCGAGGCCGACGTCCCGCCGGCGTTGCTCGCTGCCGTCGGTGAACTCGAACAGCGGGCCAATCATCCTGCCGCCGACGCAATCGCGACTGCGTTTGCCGAGGACTCGCGGTACGTGGCGCGCGCCGACGGGGGCGACGGATCGAAGCCCGGCGGCCCCCAGGAAGTCGGGTCTACGACGGATATTGACGAGTTCGAGACACACACGACCGGTGTGAGTGGTGTCCTCGAGGGTTCGCGAGTGCTCGTCGGGCACCCCGACCTCTTCGTCGAGGAGGACTGGGAACTGCCCGACGGGATCGAGGAGACGGTAGCAGCGACACGGGACGACAGTCGGTTGCCCGTCGTCGTTGGCCGCGAGGGACGGGCCGAAGGGGTCATCGTACTCGGCGACGAGCCGCGCAGGGAGTGGGACCGGACGCTCGACAGGCTTGCCGAGCGCGACATCGAGGCGGTCGTGCTGACGGGCGACGACGAGCAGTCCGCGGACCGCTTCAGTCACCATCCGGCGGTCAGGAACGTGTTCGCCGGCGTCCCGCCGGCGGGGAAAACCCAGACGGTGCGGGCTCTGCAGGCAGAGGCTGGTCACGTCACGATGGTTGGGGACGGAACGAACGACGCGCCGGCACTGGCACGGGCTGATCTGGGCATCGCTCTCGGTAGCGGTACTGCGCTCGCGTCCGACGCGGCTGACCTCGCGATTGTCGACGAAGACCTGACGGCTATCGAGACGGTGTTCGACATCGCGACCGCGGCTCGCCGGCGCGTGACCCGCAACACCGGGCTTGCCCTGCTGTACAACGCCGTGGTGATTCCGTTCGCACTGCTGGGTATGCTGAACCCGCTTGTGACGACTGTTGCCGTTGCGCTCAGTGGTGGACTTATCGGGCTGAACGCGAGCCGTCCTCTTCTCCGTTGACGTGCTGGGATACGTCAGTACCGAACCACACCGGCGCTGTGTCACCGCGTTCGCACGTTCGATAGCAGCCGGAAACACGAACGCTTAGGTCCCTGGCCACCCAGAAACAACCATGGGAGACAACCGCGTAGTACAGGGGCGGATGGTGACCCCGAAGCGACTGGCAGCCCTCATCGAGGGGGATGACGTGATGGACGCGGAACCGATCGAGGACGCAGAACAGGACTGTCCGGAGTGTGGTGGAAACGTTATTACTGTGGGGTATATGCCGTCAGCTCTGGAGTTCGTCACCGGCTACAAGTGCCAGGACTGCGACTGGAGCGACACCGACCGCGACTGATCGGCCGACCCCCGATCACTCACCGTCTCGCTTCTCGACGATAACGAGACCTGTCATCGTCAGCACTTCCTGTCCATCTCCGTTGGTCGTCGTCACCACGGGCCGCGATGATCCGTATGTCGTTGAGAAATCCGGTGACCAGCAGCCGTATCGTTTCACTGTCCGAGCCGTGACGAGTGTAATCGAAATCCATTTACCGGGAATCGACCAACAGGAGAGTGAGGGCTCGTGGCCTAGTCCGGGAAGGCGGCTGACTCCAGAGGCACCGTGCCCGGTGACGACACTCCAGCTGATATACTGAGCGGCCGGCTGATCACCGGTCGCACTGATGACCCTCTGGAGTACCGAGGCACATTCCGGAGATATCAGCCGATCGGGGGTTCAAATCCCTCCGAGCCCACTGTTGTTGTCGCGAGCACAAACGCGAGCGACAGCACCGTGACGTGAGGTGGATTTGTACCCAGAGGACAAGCGAAGCGACGTTCTCGCGGGCGCTTCTTCTCGGAGAAGTGCCCGAATGTTCCAGCACCCGAGCGGGCTGTTGGGAGACAACAACCCATGACTGACTACGAACCCGATGGTAACGAACGTATCGATTCCCGGGGCGTCCGATGCAAGCACCTCCGGCG
>PXQK01000054.1:6296-11482 GCA_003022085.1 Halobacteriales archaeon QH_10_65_19
GTTCACCGAGCACACCGACGA
Source organism: Halobacteriales archaeon QH_10_65_19 (assembly GCA_003022085.1). The sequence goes on from PXQK01000054.1 coordinate 6,318, forward strand.
GACGCCACGCAGAGCCGTCTCAGACGGTGGCGTGGTCGAGACGACGACAGCACCATCGGTAGCGACGACAGCGACGAGCGGTGCGAGGTCGGAGCGAAGCGAGAACTCGAAAAGTGAGCGGATGTGCCTGTAACTTTTTATTCACCACAGACATACCTCGATGTATGACGGCACTCTCTTTCGACGAGCACGGAGTAGACGTGGTGTACGAGGGGACTGAGTTCCGTCTGGAGAAGGGGCTCCTTGAGGAGGCGACCGGCAAGCAGTACCCCGACGTGACCGACCACGAGGTGCTGAAGATCATCGAGGAGGACCCCGCTCTGTCGGGTGAACCCCGGCGTGTCGACGACATCCTGCCGTAGTTTCGGCCGGCAGTATCACACCCCGGACAGGAACTCATCGAGGAGTTTCGACTGCGCGGCGTTGAGGTGTTCGATGAACGTCGAGGGGCCAGTGTCGAGTTCGGAGGTGACCTCGCCAGCGTCGACACCCTGCGGGTACTCGAAGTAGCCTATCCCATGGGCGGTTGTCAGCACCTCGCGCTGTCGGTCGGTGAGTTGTCGTGCGTCGACCGGCACCAGGTTGGACTGGTCCGTCTCGACCTTGCCGCGCACGAGATACTCGATATAGCTGCAGCCATGACGTTCTCCCCAGCACAACGGATCCCCTGTTTCCAGACGGTGGGAATGTTCCTCGCTTAGCTGTATGTAGGCGCTAAGCCCCCACCCCCAACGGAGCGACCGAAGGGAGCGGAGTAGGGTGGGGATACAGCGCCGTCATCATTTTCTTTCGCTTTGTCCCGAGGTTTTACTACCCCTGCGGTCGAATGGGGTAGTACGATGCTCACCACGTCTCTGGCGGTGTTCAAGCGCGACAAGAAGCGCGCACCGTCGGTTGTGGCCGAGTGTCCAACAGGTAGGAGTGGGACACTCCGAACCACCCGTGAAGGGAAGCCGCCTGTGGAGTCTGGAGCCGCTGTGGGGACTGTTCCTGCAAGCTCCGACAGAGAAACAGGAAGCCCCGACCTCAACAAGCGAGGGTCGGGTAGGCCCGAGCGCGGTAGGTCGGGGTAGTTCACGACCCTGGAACAGGGTTTTTACTTCTCTTCGGCTACAGTCTCACATGACAGCGATCCCGCTTTCGGCACTCGCCGACCGACTCCAGTCTCTCCCTCAGGACGACCTGGTAGCCTTCGTCGCTGACCTCTGTGCGGCTTCCGGGTGGGAGACCAGCGTGGAGGAGCCGGTCGTCGTCGCTACCGAAGGCGGGTCAACACGGCAGCTACTCGTCCTCCAGGCCACGCGGGTTCCCCGTCTCCGGTCAGCCCCGGAAACGACGGGTCCAGTTGACCTCGTCGTGACGCCGCGCGTGAGTCCGACGACCAGTGCGCTGCCACGGGGAACGCCGGATGTACCCGTCGTGTCGGCAGAGGATCTGCGCAACAGGCTGCTGTATGCGGTGGACGCTGACGTGGGTGACAAGCTGGCCCGGGACCACTTCGGTGTGCCGGCCCGCAGTGACGACTGGACACCTGCGGAACCGGTCCTCCTGCGTGCGGCCCGGACATTCCATGGGGTCGACGACACGGACGAGGCCCCGGTATCGAGACGGGCCGCACTGGGAATCGTGGGTGCCTCGCTGGCTGCGGGCAGCGCCTGGCTGCTCGCGAGGTCACGGACCGACCCGGACGGGACTGATTCGGGCATCGACGACGACCCCGGGATCTCCAACGAGTCGGTCCCGGAGACGGCGGCGTTCGCGTTCGAACACACCGACGACGGGGTGCGTGTCGTCCACGACGGCGGCGATCCGGTCGTGGCCGGACAGCTTCTCATCCACAGCAGCGGGCTGGGAGTCCCGCCGGAAGTCGCCTGGAGCGATATCGACACCGTCAGTGCCGAGGAGGTCGTCACCGAAGGTGACTCGCTGGTACTGCCCGCAGCGGACGCGTTCGAGCTGACGATTCTGATCGATCGTGACGAAGCCAACGAGCGGCTCGGGGAGTTCAGCCGCGGTGAGTTCGAGGGTGACGGCGACACCGGCCAGATCGAGTTCAGGAAGCCGCCGCTCGCGGACTTCACGTTCAGCTACGACGCCGACGCCGGGAAGCTGGTGGTCACCCACGACGGTGGCGATCCGATCAGGGCAGCGGAGCTGCTCGTCCGCGGCAGTGGCTTTCTGAGGGGCCCCGAGTACCGGTGGAGCGAGCACAAGAACTACCACCCCGGCAATCCGATAACCCCCGACACGGTGTCGACGCTATTCAACGTCGGCGACGACGTGGTCGCACGGGTCGTCTGGGACGACGGGTCGCGGGCGGCACCGCGGACCCTGGCGACGTTCCTGGGACCCGAGAGGCCGCTCGATCCGTCGCTCGGCGGCGTCCAGAGCGACCGATACGGCCCGAACAACGCCGGCTACGCGACCGAAGCACACTTGCCTGGTGGGCTGCGGGAAGCCTGGCGGCTGGAACGACCGCTCTCGTTCGGCCAAACAGTGGCGCTCGGTGACGGAAAAGCGGTAGTCGCCAACGGTGACGGTGCCGTCTTCGGTATCGACGCCACCGACGGGGTGGTACTGTGGCGAACCAATCTCAGTGGTGCGATCAGCGCCACGCCGACGGTGGCAGAGGGGAGAGTGTTCGTCCGCCAGTTCGGACAAGGCCGGATCAGCCTACGTACCCTGGATCTGACCGACGGGTCGGTCCAGTGGAGCATAGAGTTCCCCAACCACCGACTCGGCCGCCCGATAGTGAGAGAGGGAACCGTCATTCTGCCCGCAACCGGAGGGGGTGGGGGCAGGGGAATCATCTACGCCACGAGCGCCGATACTGGACGGTCAAAGTGGGCCAGGAACCTCGACGCGTTCGTCGTGCCGATGTCAGCGGCAGCGAGCGAGGAGGCCGTCTACGCCGCTCCCTCGACCGGCGTCGTTGCCCTCGACCGCGAGAGCGACACACCGCGGTGGCGTTTCGAGCCCGACGACCCGTTCGGTGAGTTCTGGTGGCCGATGGTTGCCGGCGAACTCCTCGTTGTCTGCCAACTCGGACCGGACGGCGACAGAGTCACCGCACTCGACCGCGAGGACGGTACAGAGCGGTGGCACGCCTCGGTCCCCGCCGGTGTCGGTACGTTCCCCGCCGTCGGGGACCGCAGTGTCTACGTCGGTCTCGCCGAGGGTGGACTGCGGGTGTTCGACCGGGGAGACGGCAACGAACGCTGGCGGTCGGGCGTCGGCGATACAGTACAGGCTATTACTGCGAGTGTAGACGCACTGTATGTCGCCGACCACGGCGGTACCCTGCACGCGCTCTCCCCCGAGGACGGCAGTTCACTGCTCACTGTCGAAACGGGCGTCAACAGGATCCGATCCCTGGTGGCCCTCGAGGATTCGGTGTACCTCTCCGGAGATGACATCATGGCGTACCGGCTCGAGTAAGACGATTTTATCTGCCCGCGCCACGGCAGTAGACGTATGCTTCAGGGAGTCCAGGTTGCGCTGGGCGTGTCCGGGTCGATCGCCGCGGTCAAAACTGTCGAGCTGGCCCACGAACTCCGCCGGCAGGGCGCGTCGGTCCGGGGGGTGACGACGCCGGCCGCCGAGTGGATAATCAATCCATGGTCGCTGGAGTTCGCGACCGACAACCCGGTGGTGACGGAACTCACCGGCGCAGTGGAGCACGTCGAACTCTGTGGCCGCGAGGGGTGGGCCGACGTCCTGCTGATCGCGCCGGCGACGGCCAACACCGTCGGCAAGATGGCTGCGGCGATCGACGACTCTCCTGTAACGACCTGTGCGACGACCGCCATCGGGGCGGACCTGCCGGTCGTCGTTGCCCCGGCAATGCACGAGCCGATGTACGACCACCCGGGCGTGCTCGAGTCCATCGACACGCTGGAATCCTGGGGCGTCCAGTTCGTCGACCCGCGGATCGAGGAGGGGAAAGCGAAGATCGCCACCGAAGATACGATCGCTACCGAACTCGTCCGGGCCACCACGCCGGATTCGCTGACAGACCGGACTGTCGTGGTCACGAGCGGAGCAACGACCGAGTCGATCGATCCGATCCGCACCCTCTCGAACCGTGCCAGCGGTCGAACCGGCCGTGCCGTCGCACGAGCGTGCTATGCCCGCGGTGCTGAGGTCGTGCTGGTCCACAACGGGCCCGACCTGCCGTGGGCGACCGTCGAGCAGGTGGAGAGCGCACGCGAGATGACAGACGCGGTGCTTGATCACGTCGCCGACGCTGACGCCCTGGTGTCGGCGGCAGCGATTTCGGATTACACGGTCGAGACGGCATCGGAGAAAATCCGTTCGGGCCAGACGGATCTCACGCTGGATTTGACGCCGACGCCGAAGCTGATCGACACCGTCCGGGAGGCGGCACCGGATCTTCCGATCGTCGGGTTCAAAGCCGAGAGCGACGGGGACGACACGGAGCTCATCGAACGGGCACGCAGCCTCCAGGAGCGTGCGGACCTCGCGTTCGTCGTCGGGAACCGCGCCTCGGTGATAGGGCGGACCACGTCCGAGGCCCGACTGTATAGAGTATCACACGACAAAACAAAACATACAATTCGCAGACGTACCCGTCAATTTCTATTTTCAAATTTGGAATTCGACGGCCGAATTTATATACTCGGCAGTAGTATCTGGAATACACACACTTGTGGATCAACTCCGTTACGTTCCTCAGGACCTCGGAATAGAGATCCGTCGACAGGTGTAGACACCAATGAAACTGAAACAGTTACTCAACGACGACGACGCGGTGAGTCCAGTCATCGGCGTGATCCTGATGGTCGCGATCACAGTGATCCTGGCGGCGGTCATCGCGACGTTCGTTCTCGGTCTGGGTGAACAGGTCAGCCAAACGTCTCCGAACACGAGCTTCAGCTTCGATTACGAGGATAGTAGTCCAAGCGAAGACAGCTTTGGTACGAGCCCAGGATCCCTAAACGGCAAACTGACTATCACCCACTCAGGTGGCCCCAACATCAATGCCGATCAATTGTCAGTCGCTGGTGCGTCCCGAGATTTCTCTAATCCTGATGGGACAGCATGGTCTGACAGTGGGACTGGTAGTGGATCTACCAGTGATCCAACTTATTCTAGTAGTGACGAAATTTCGGCTGGTGATAGCCTTACTGTCGGAGTTGACAATG
>PXQK01000055.1 GCA_003022085.1 Halobacteriales archaeon QH_10_65_19
CGAGCCGCTGCCGTGGCTCGTTGTGAGCGACTCCGGGGGACACGTCTCGCCGCAGCACGCTCGGTTCGAGCGCGCCAGGGAGGGCTGGCGGCTGGCCGACGAGAGCCTGAACGGCACCTACGTTGCGGGCGAGCAGGAGTGGCAGTTTACCCTCAGCGAGGCGGGATACCAGGCTCGCGTAGAGCGCGGGGAGGCCGATTCCGACGACCCGCAGCCGCCGACGGCGCTCCCGCTCGCCGACGGGTGGGTCCTCGCGCCGGTCCATCCCGAGTACGGGTTGCGGCTCCGCGTAACGCTGCCCGATTCGTGACAGCAACCAGACAGGAGCAAACAGTCAATACCCTGGAACGAATTGGAGAGGGTATGGATACAGGTGCCACAGCAGGCCTCGGGGCGTCGGTAGGGCAGGGCGGACAGGAGGGCTGACCATGGGATCGTACGCAGTCATTGCGGAGACGAGCGAGGTGCTCGTGGAGTTGTTGCGGGACCGCATCGAGCGGCGGACGAACGCAATCACCGTCGACCGTTCGACGATCACGCTCGCGTCGCCAAACAACATCGAGGAAGACGACGACGTGCGGCTCTCGCTGTACCTCTACAGCATGGCAAAAAACGATGCCCTGAACACACGAACGCGAACGTACAACAAAGAAGAGGAGACCGCCACGGAGCCGCCGCTGGCGCTGGATCTCCACTACCTGCTGACGGCGTACCCGGCCGGAGGCAACGGCGACCTGACGCCGGAGACGTTCGACCAGCACCGGCTGCTGGGGCTGGCGGTCCAGACACTCCACGACAACGGGGTCGTCGACGGGGAGGAGTTCGGCGGCCGGCAGTTCGACAAGGACGTTTCGATCATGCTCCAGACCGAGACGACCGAGGAAGTGATGGACATCTGGTTCAACGCCGTAGGAGAGAAGCCGTACCACCTATCGGTCGCGTACACCGTGAGCCCGATCCTCGTGGACTCGCGGGCAGAGGAGGAGATACCGCCGGTCGAAGAGCGCGAGATGGGCTACGAGGACAAAGAGGAGGAGGGCGCGCGCCACGAGCAGCGCGCATACGGATCATCGGCGCCCGACTGATAAGTGCTGCGACAGCGGCGGGTCGCCGGTGACACCGACCCACGTCCGCCCGGTTCACTCCGGGGTGCCCGAGAGGTTGGTAAACCCGCGGTGAGCGAGTTCGACCGTCTGGAGTGCCACGTCGCCTTGCTTCTCGTTGGCCCGGAGGTCGGGGCCGTCCCACTGGACCGGGTAGGCGTCGAAGATCTCGAAGCCCCACCGGTTCTTTTTGCGGTGGCCCGAACGGACGAGGATCTCGACGTTACTCCGGGCCTCCTCCGTGGCCGTCTCCCCAGTCCGGAGTTCGCCGATCCAGTCGAAAAACACCCGCTCGTCAACGATCCCGTTCTCCAGCAGGAGGTTCTCGTGAGTGAACTGCCCGGACAGGTGGTGGACGTGGTCGTTGACCCCGCCCTCGCGGTACTCGACGGTCTCCATCTGCATCGTTAGCCCCGATATCTTCTCGAAACCGCCGACTGGTGGCCCGTCGATGAGCTCCACCTCGAAGTTGAACTTGCGGTACGGTCCCTTGATGTTTTCTGGCATATGTGTTGCTCAAACTTCGTCCGGCGGACGGGTAACGCTTTGCCTCCTCATACTGATTGTTGTGGGTCGGTACGGGATCGACCGCATGACTGCGTGCGGTCGACCCGGTACAGGGTTACAACAGTTACTATCACTCGGACTCGCCGAAGTCGACCTCCTGGGTCAGCGTCATCCCACCTGACTCGCTGTCCCTGCTCTTGCCGAGCCCCGGGGTGTCCCGGTTCATCCGGTCGTTGATCGCGCTGATTTCCTCACACCAGCGCTGGCGTTCCGCATGGGACAGCTCCATCCCCCCCTCCCGGCTCCAGTTGAAGTGGTAGGCGACGAACGCCACCTCCTCGTACAGCCGATCGGTGGGGTAGGTCTCGATCATTCTATCGGGTTTCCCGACTCGTCCTCCGTTCCCGGGTGCGTTGTGGCCATCCCCGCCGCCGCCTCCGCCGGGTCGGCGCCGCCGTCGGTCGGTGCCCCCGTGTCCGCGTCGACCTCGAACTCGTGGCCGCAGTCCGGACAGGCCGTCCCGACCGCGTTCGTACCCTGGTTGTTGACCCGTGCGTACAGGTTCTGGAGGTACTCTAAGTCCCGCACGAACAGGTCCTCGATGACGGACCTGTTGACGCTGTCGAGGTTGCCAAGTTCGGTGACGACCCGAGCCAGCAGGATGATCGTCAGATACGACGAGTTCGACTGAACGCGCGGGTCCTTCAGCGGCTCTATCTCGTCAGCAGCGTTCGCGAGGCGCATCTTCCCCTCGCGGTGGAGGGTGCCATCACCGTCTACATACCCCTGTGGCAGGGTGAATTCGAACTCCGTCTGGATGTGCTCTGTCATGATCTCTGTGTCGTTGTGGCTGACGCTTACCGGTTGTGGTCGGGGCACGGCCGGTCGCGACCGACCGCGTCACCGTCGGCTCGCTCGCGTCACTGCTCCGTGCGGTCCATCTTGTCGAAGGCGACCGTGATGGACTCCATCGCAACGTCAGCGTCGGCGCTGGCGTCGAGTTCCGGCGGGTCGTAGTCCTTGATCCACGCCTCCTGGAACTCCCAGCGGGTCTGGGGTTCACCGTTCTCGTCCATGAGGATGACCGCGATCTCCTTGCGGCCCTCGTCGACGTTACCCTGCCGGATGTTCTCGTGCCAGTCGTACAGCTGCGTGTCACCAGGCTTTACACCGCGCTCCATCTCGAGGTCATCGAACGTCGTCTGGCCCCAGATCTTCCTCTCGTATTCGGCTTCGTTTCCTTCCCTGTACTCGCCCTGTTCGGTGGACCGGCTCGGGATCGTCACTGACCGCCAACCCGGAACTTCGACGTCGTCGATCTGTACCTCGAATTGCCCGGTTCGAAGTGGGCCTCCGTGTCTGTCTACCATGTATTATCTCCTGTGGTATCTCTATGGTGACGCCTCCTCCGTCCACTGCTGGATCCGGAAGATGACGAACTCAGCGGGCTTGACCGGCGCGATTCCGATCTCGCAGATCAAGCGGCCGTTGTCGATGTCGTCCTGTGTCATTGTCTCCTCGCCACAGTTGACGAAGAACGCTTCGTCTGGGCTGGTGCCCATCAACGCGCCGTCCCGCCATGCCGTCTCCAGGAAGTTCGACACTGACTGGCGGACCCGCGCCCACGTATCGCGGTCGTTTGGCTCGAAGACCGCCCACTGGGTCCCTTCGTCGATCGACTGCTCGATGAACAGGAACAGCCGGCGGACGTTGACGTACTTCCACTCCGGATCGCTAGAGCAGGTCCGTGCGCCCCAGACCCGGATGCCGCGGCCCTGGAAGCTCCGGATGCAGTTGACACCCTTGGGGTTCAGGATGTCCTGTTCGCCCTTGGTGATGTCGTGTTGCAGGTCCAGCGCGCCGCGGACCACCATGTTCGCCGGCGAGCCGTGTACGCCTGTCTCGGCGTCGTTGCGCGCGTAGATGCCGGCGACGTGGCCCCCTGGCGGGACCAGCTGGTCGACGTTCGTTACCGGGTGTTTCACCTCGATCCACGGGTAGTAGTAGGCGGCGTACTGGGAGTCGACCGGCGTCTGGATCTCGGAGATGCGGCCGGCGTTCTCCGGCGCCGACAGGACCGCGATCCGGTCGCCCATGTTCTCGCAGTGGGTGACGACCGCCTCGGTCAGTCCCCGGATCTGGTTCTCGTCGGGGACGCAGACAATTGACACTACGTCCAGCTGTTTCAGCGCTGCCAGGCCGGTCCGCTCGCCCGCGATGTCGGTCCCCTGGTAGTCGCTCAGTGCGACCTCCTGGGTCGCCGCTGTCGCTGTGCCGCCGTCTGTGCGGGCGTCGCGGATCTCCTTGAGCGCGTTTTTCAGTTTCTCTTTTTTCTGCGTCCGGTCGATGTCGAACGGCTCGGCCACGTCCTGGAGTTCGTTGTACTTCAGTTCGTCGAGCTCGTCGTCGTCAGGGATATCGTACGCCGGATCGTCGGCCTTCGTCTTCGCCGCCGAGCCAGTACACCCCCGAGTCGGGGCGGCCGTCGTCGAGTTGCTCGACTTTGACCAGCGTCGAACCCGCGAGTTTCTTCTCATAGAAGTTGTTCGCGGCCGGCTCCGGTGTCAGGCTGTCGTAGCTCTGGTCGATGTCCGGCGCTGGTTCGGGGTCGGCTGAGGCCGGCTCGTTGATCGCCTCGCGGGGCGCCGACCAGTGCCTGACCGACAGCTCGAAGTACTCGTTTTTGCCCTCCTCGTACCGCGGGTCGTCGTTGACGACCAGCGCCGTGCTCTCGGCCCACTGTCCGGGACCGACTGCCGAGGCTTCCATGACGCCGCGTCCGTCTCCCTCGAGCGTCGCCTGCCCGACGTCGTCTTTGTCTTCAGCCGTGACTCTGGCGATGAAACAGCGACTTCCCCCGTTCTGGAAGAAGCCGTTGACCGCCGTTGCCAGGTGCGACCCTTTCGGACTTCCTCCATAAATCCGCTGGAAGTCTCCGAAGTTCGTTATGAGTCGTGGTTCTACTGGACCGCGAATCGTTTCCCCGAGGAACGCTGCCGTGCTTGTGCTGACCCCTTCGATCGCTTTGGAGCCACCCGAAACCTCCTCAACGTATACCCCGGGTGATAAGTACTCTGGCATTTGTCTTGCCTCTATTGTTCGCGTGACGAACGTTATGCCCTGACCGGCACATGATTATAAAACTACTGGTTAGTTACCTAACCACTATAAAATAAAATAATTCGGTCGGAGGTCAGGAACTACCCACCCGCCGCAGATATCGCCCAGTCGGGCGTTTTCGAACCTACTGTACCCGGGAGTCCACCGCGAAATCCACGGCCTGAGAACCGACCCGAGATTATGTAATAAACGTGTTATTCTCGGCAGGAGCAGCACGAGCGACGGCGTCAAACCCGGATCTCGTAGAGGGGTGCAATCTCAGGGCATGAGAGACCAAAACAAGGCCCGGTCGGACCGAGAGCGACTCGCAAGACGGCAGCGTATTCGGACGGAAGAGCTGGGGAAAGTGTTCGGAATAGAAGCGCAGCCTACACGTCAAAAATCGACCATTAAACTCTTATGCGTATCGTGAGACGGAGAGCTATGGCGACCACGTTCGACGGGGGGAACAGCGGGGCCGCGCCCAACGGGAGGGACGGCCGGCGGCGGACCGTGAACGAGCGGATACCAGATCGATCCCAACTATGGCAGTTCAAGGGTTAGAGCAGACGACGACCCGGCTCGATCAGGCCAAACGGTTCGGCGGGTGGGTGCTGGCGGCGCTCGTGATCGCGGCGCTAGTCGTCGCCGCGCTGATCATCTCGGGGCTGATCGGGTTCGTGCCATCTCCACAGGTGCGGGTACTCGGGGTCACGCTGCCCCCTGAGTGGACCGCGTTCGTCGGCGCGTTCACGCTTGCGCTTGTACTGATCCTCACGTACGTCTACCTCGCACGGCTCGTGCGGAGCAGCCTCCAGAAGCTTCTGGAGTTCTGGCGCGGTCTCCCAGGGTGGGTCCAGGCGATCGTGCTGGGTGTGGTGGCCGGAGCGGTCGCGGGGTTCAGCCTGTACCTGACCAACGTGTACCTCTACTGGTTCGAGATCACGACGATGGTCGGGCTCAGCGTCGCGACCGGCGTCATCGTGACGCTTTTGACGATCTGGCTCCGCGACCAGGGCTGGACACTCCGGGAGTGGGTTCGGGTACTGACGACGAGCGCGTTGATCGCCGGGATCGTCGCCATCGTGGGGAGCTTCGCGTTCGCTGGCGTTGTGCCGGGGTGGACCCCACCCGCGGTGTTTCTGGCCGGGTGGGCGATCTGTCTGTACCTCCAGTTCAGGCGGCACCAGGCGATCGGCGGGTCGTTCGTCACGCGCGTTCTCACGCAGACGGGATACGCACAGATGCGGCAGGTCGAGACAGTCCCGGTTTCGGTTGGAACAGGAATGGTGTTCGCGTTCGTCATCGCCGCGCTCGTGGGGACGTTCGGGACGGCTCCCGAAAGCACGGTCCGGCGTGCGGCCTTCTCGGTCGTACTGGTCTGGCCAGTGATCACGGTCGCCACGTCGTTTGGCTGGCCCAGCCGCGAGCGGACCGCCCTGGTAATCGTCGATATAAACGTGCGGAGTTCGACCGACCTCAGGGAGGTCACGATCCGGAATCTGGGCGACCAACCGGTCGATCTTCGGGGTGCCAAGATGACAGACGCACACGACAAGCTGTACAGGGTGGCGATCAGCGCGTCGCTGGGCGCCGGCGAGACTGCCAAGTTCGAGATTCCCCAGAGCTTCGAGATGGCGATCCACGACAGATACGAAGTGTTCTCGCTGCCCTTCGGGCTGGTGGTGACCAGAGAGGCGGCCGAGCCCAGGGTCGTGACCCGAGACGGACGGCTGTACAAACTGCTGTGGATCGACCAGCTGCCCGAGTCCGGCGAGGGGGCCGCCGCATGACTGACGAAGCTGTCGACTGCGACGGGTCCGGGTACGACGGGCTAGAACCGATCGCGGTTGCGGCCGCGCCCGACGAGATAGCGCTGCTCGCGAGCCGCGACCCCCGGGGTACGGCGCGTGACCCGACAGTGACCGCCGTCCTCGAAGCGGGCGTGCCGACGGCACTGACCGGTCCGCAGACGCTCACCACTCTCGGCGCGACACGGAGACTCCCGATACTGCTCGGCGGTGACGACCGGGGCCCGGAGCGCGGCTGGACGCCGTTCGCGTCGTTGATCGTCCGGCGACACGCGCCGACGACCCACGAGGTGGAACCGAGCCCCTGGGGAACCGGGGCAGAGGTAGGTCGGGATGACGGCCGCGAGCGGCCCACCGATAGGCAGGAGTCTACCTCGACACCGGACGGAGCTGGAACGCCGTCTCTGGAGCCTCGTAACCCGCCGAGGGACCGAGTATCCGCGGGCTTTCCGACCCACCGCCCGACCGAACCGACGGGCAGTTCACGGCCCGGACAGTCCCCGGGCCACTCCAGCGAGCGGGAAACCGGCCGCGGGACGGATGTGGCCACCGAGCAGGGTGCCGGGCACGGTGAACTGCCGTCGGATCCCGGGACTGATCCGCCGGGCAAGGGCGCGACTGCAGACGAGTTGTCGGCCCCAGGCGGACCGACGGCGTCGCCTGAGACACAGGAACGGACCGGCCAGGAGCGGCGACGGGATCGAGAGGGGGTCGACCGGCCGGTGGAAGCTGCTGGTGAGCCGTCGGCAGGGGCCAGCGAAGGCAGTCGGCCAGCAGGGCGGCTGTCCCGGCAGCCGATATCCCCGGGGGTGATCGGCCACCGGTCGATCGCTGTGACCGTCACGGAAAGGGCTGACGACGACCGTGGTTCCGGCCGGACGCGCGTCGGGTCACCGTCGTTTTCGTACCGGCAGGCCCGACCCCGGACGGACACCGGCCCTGCGGACGCGGAAGCCGGTGAAGAACCCGACACGACGACGGCCTCGACGAGCGCAGCCGACGCGGTCGAGAACCGGCCGACCGCGCCCGACGACCGGCCGGCTGGACCCGGTCACAGGACGACGGCTGCAACCGATGATCGATCGGTTTCACCGGACAATCAGCCGGTCTTGGCCCGCCACCGGCAAGCCACAGCAGACAATCGGGTGGGTGCACGCAGCGGTCGGACACCCCCAGCGGACGAACGTAGCGACTGGACGCTCGTCACTGAGACGGAGCGCGAGCGCGTGGCCACGAGCGGGGAGCAAAGGAGAGCGGGCCTTGGCACCTCCGACGGTGCAGGAACGCAGCTCGAGCAGCTCGTCGGGGGGCGACTCACGGCCGGGGATGCTGGGACGCGGATCGAGCGGCTCGCCGAGGAACGAGCCGCGACCGAGGATGCCAGTGGGGCATCACGACCGCGAGAGCCTCTCGACAGCGGGGACGCTGCCGAGACTGTCGATACGGGCGTCGCGCCGACGGATCGGGGCGGGTCACCCGCGGGTCGAGCGCCTGGGCGCGGGCCGACCCCCCCGGGCCTGACCGTCCAACGGTTCAGTGTCGGTCCGACCGGGGTGTCGACGCCATCTCGGGTGGACCAGCCACGGGCCGACACAGCGGTGCTGGCCGGCGGCAGAACGCACGCCGAGACGAGCAACACGACCGGCGGAAGCCGACCCGATGGTGTCACACGGCCGCCCGGTGAGCCACGAGAGAGCGGCGAGCAACGGACGAGCCACGCGGACCGGCCTCGCGGCAGTGAGCGACCAGTCGACCGGGAAACGTCCGGCGCGGAACCCGAGCAGCCGGTGACCGAATCCAAGCCGACGCCGGCGCGGAGTATTCGGCGAACGGTTCCGTCGCCGACCGCATTCACGACGCTATCGGGGGGCAGCGCCGGGGTCGGGGCCAGCACTGGCGAGTGGCGCCCGCCAGCCGGCCCCCCAGAGGACGCAAGCGGACGAGGTGCAGGTGGGATCGAGAGCCCGGCCGGCGGCGGCCGCACCGGCGACCGGTTGACGCCGACACTCACCCCGCTACTGACTCGGCTTGTCACCGGCGAGCGCGGTGGGGTCGCCACCGATCAACGCGACGGACGCAGCGAGATCACCCCCGACCAGCCCGTGGCGACGGCCGATGTCGATCGGTCTGTCGGGGAGCGGGCAGTGCCGGGGGACCGACGTAGTCCGCCGTCGCTTGGGTTCACGTACCTAACGCTGCCGGGAACGGCGGAGACCGGGTCGCCGCCATCGCAGTCCAGACAGCCGGGCTTCCCGACACTCCGGCCGGCGGTACAGAGCCGTTCAGCGGCCGAACCCCGCGGCCGCCGCGGGGAGGGTCTCGCCGACGCCGGCGTGGCCGAGCCGGCCGCCGACGCCCCGGAAGCGCAAGCGAAATCCACCGGGAGGCCACGCATGCCCCGGCTAACCGACGCCACCCTCTCGGAACCGGACAGTCGGGCGGGTAGCGCCACGGGAGGCGACCGCGGGACGGTCGCGCCGACGCCCCCGCGATTGCAGGTTGAGTCAGGTCCGGCCGGGATCGCCCCGGAACATCGCGACCGTTCGGCAGCCAGGGCTGGAGCGTCCAGCGGGGAAAAATTAATGACGGTCGGGGCGGGTGGTAGAACCACTGATGCAGGGGAACAGACGGAGATGCCATCCCTGACGCTCCAGCGCCCGGCAGGTGGAGCCGCCGAGCAGGGGGGACAGTCGCGCTCGTCGCAGCCGTCGAGCACCGACCGGTCGGGCGGCCGGAGCGACACGGCCGGATCGGCCGAGCCGGCCAGCAGACCGTCGCAGTCGCAGGATATCTCCGGGACGCCCGCACCCTCGGTCCGCGCCGATCGGCCCGGCGGAGCGGTACCCGGCACGAGCCGTGGGGCACGGTCGGCCGCGAGCGGCGGGACCAGGGACGACGTCGGTCACGGGAGCCGGCCACCCGAGGGTCGGGAGACGGCGCCGCTGTACCCTGATCTGACGGTCAAGCGGCTCGCGCCCCGGATCGACGTGACGCGCCGCGAGACGCGGCAGGACATCCCCCACCGGTCGACCGGCGGGGGGCGCGATCCAGAACACGGGGGGGACGCGACGGACCTGGCCGACCGGTTCGCTGGCGGCGGCCGCCGTCGCGAGCCCCGCTCGGGCGATATCAACCACGTTGTCGAGAAGCTGTACCGGGAGATCGAACGCAAGCGGCGGATCGAGCGGGAACGGCGGGGGCTGTAGATGTCCGGATCGGGCGGCTCCCTGGAACGGGCCGAGATCGAAATCCTCAACGGAAAAAACAAGGGCGACATCATCGAGTGCAAGTTCAACCCACCGGAGTACACCACCCAGAAGGAACTCAACTACGGGGAGTTACAGGCGACCGGGTCTGGCGCGTCGGTCCAGCAGTTCGTCGACGGCAGCGCCGAGCGGCTGAAAATGGAGCTGTTTTTCGACACCTCCGAACAGCAGGAGGACGTCCGCGACGAGTACGTCAGCGATTTCGACAAGCTGACCGAGGTCGATCCGGAGCTACACGCGCCGCCGATCTGCCAGTTCGTCTGGGGGAAGGGGCTCGTGTTCACGGCGCTGGTCGAGCAACTGAACAAGACGTCCCCGGAGTCGACCGACAAGACGAAAGCCTGGACGGTGACCGAGGGCGACACTCTCTGGCTGATCGCCGCCAAGGAGTACGGGGATCCGACCCACTGGCATACAATCGCCGAAACGAACAACATCCACAACCCGCGCTCGCTGGAGACGGGGCAGGAACTGGAGCTGCCGCCGCTATGATCGGAGCCCGGGGACCGGCCGGACGGCGTGGCCGCCGTGGGCCGGCTGGACGACGTAACTGCCGTGGGCCGAACGGACGACGTAACTGTTGTAGAGCGGCAGGGAAGCAAATGAGCCGCGGATGCCGACGGGGGGGATAGCGTGGCGGGTGAGTACAAGGCAATCTATTCGCCGCGGTTCGAACTCACACTCGGCTCGGCCACCTACCGCGAGGGGGGGGGACTGGTCCAGGACCTGACCGTCGAGACGACAGTCGAGGGGGCGGACCTGTGTTCGGTGACGCTGAACCACCCCTTCGACCCCGAGCAGCACGACTTCGCCGACATGGAGTGGAACGCAATCGAGCCCGGGACCGACATGGAGGTATCGTTGGGGTGGGGCGGCGAGGGTGAGATGAAGCCGGTGTTCGTCGGGACCAGCCAGTCGGTCAGAACGGAGTTCACGCCCGACGGCGGATCGGTCGCAGTCTCGGGGTACGGCCCCCTGCACGAGATGATGCGAGGGGTCATCGAGCGGTCGTGGTCGGAGACAACAGTCGTCGACGTTGCCGACGAGGTGCTGGGCGAGTACTTTTCGACAGTCGAGGCCGACGGGTCGGGCAGCCAGCGCAACCGGATCATCCAGCACAAAAAAAACGACTACCGGTTCCTCCGGCGGCTCGCAGACGAGTACGGCTTCGAGTTCTACGCCGAGCGTGACACGGCCTACTTCACGCCGCGGTCGTCGCTGGGCGGAGACCCGGACGTGACGCTGACCTACGGCAACGCGCTGGATTCGTTCTCCGGGGAGGTCACCGCCGCCGACCAGGTCGAGAGCGTCGAGGTGCGGTACTGGGACATGAGCGCCGAGGAGGAAGTCGTCGGGTCGGCCTCCGGCGGGGACGGCGAGGGCAAGGAGGTGTTCCGGGTTGCCTGCAATTCAAAGGAGGAGGCCGACGCTATCGCCGAGGCGAAGCTCTCGGCGCTGTCGATGGACCAGGCGACGGGTCACGGCGAAACCGACGGCATCCCCGGGTTGACGGCCGGTGCGATCCTCGAGCTAGCCGAACTGGGCGACCGGTTCAGCAGTAACTATTATGTTACCCGGGTATCACACCGCATGGGAGGGTCAGGGTATCGGACATCGTTCGAAGTAACGGAGATACCAGAATGAGTCAACGACACAACACGCACACGGAGCCGGACAACGCGATCCCGGGGGTTCGGGTCGCAATCGTCCGCGACAACGAAGATCCAGAGAACCTGGGCCGGGTAAAACTCGAGTTCCCCTGGCGAGACGCCGACGACGAGAGTTACTGGGCCCGGATCGCGACGGAAATGACAGGCGACGGGTACGGAACGCATTTTCTGCCGGAAGTCGAGGACGAGGTGCTGGTCAGCTTCGAGAACGGTGACATCCACAGTCCGATCGTGATCGGGTCGCTGTACAGCGGCGACCGCAAGCCGGCCAACAACAACGCAGACGGCAACAACGACATCCGGGCGATCACCACCCGGAGCGGCCACAAGATCGAGTTCGACGATAACGATCAGTCGGGGGCGGTCACGGTCGAGACCAACGCCGGCCACGAGGTCGTGCTCGATGACGAGAGCGGCGGGGAGGCGATCACGATCGAGGACAAGGCCGGCAACAGCATCGAGATGGACGCCGTCGGGAACTCGATCACACTCACGGCCAAAAAGGAGATCAGCCTGGAGGCACCGACGATCAAGCTCTCGGCGGACGCCGAGGTGTCGATCGACGGCGGTACGTCCGTCGACGTCTCGGGGGCCACTGTCGACGTGAGTGGGGGTATGCTGAACGTCGGCAGCGACGGGAACATGACGCTCGACGCGAACGGGATGATGATCATCAACGGCGCGATAATCCAACTAAACTGATATGCTACCCGCAGCACGCGTCGGTGACATGACGGCGCACGGAACGCCGCTCGGCCCGGGCCCGGGGAGTACGAACGTTCTCATCGAGGGGAAGCCGGCCTGGCGGGTCGGGATGGACACCCACGCCTGCCCGCTGGTGTCCGGGGTCGTCCCGCACGGTGGCGGGGTCGCGCCCATGGGTAGCACCGGGGTCCTGATCAACGGGATTCCCGCCGTCAGGATGACCGACACCATCGTCGAGGCGACGGCACCGAACG
>PXQK01000048.1 GCA_003022085.1 Halobacteriales archaeon QH_10_65_19
ACGACGCACTGTTCTGTCTGGGCTCGGACCCGGTGGCGCTGTCGATTATCGAGGAGCCGGCATCGGCCGGCGCCGACGTGGTCATCGGCGACGCCGCGTCGCTCGGGCTGCCGGCCGCCTACGGCATGGGTCTGGGCATGTTCGCCACCCGCGAGTCGTTCCTCCGGCAGGTGCCCGGGCGGCTGGTGGGCGCGGGTGAGGACGACAGCGGCCGCCGCGCGTACACACTGACGCTCCAGACCCGCGAACAGCACATCCGCCGCGAGCGGGCGACGAGCAACATCTGCACAAACCAGGCGTGGGTCGCGCTCCGCGCGGCGATCCACGCCGCCTCGCTCGGTCCCGGGGGGCTGATTGACCTGGCCTCGGACTGCGTCTCGCAGGCGGAGGAACTCGCGGCTGCGGTCGACGAGGTTTCGGGCGTCGCGGCGCCTGTCCACGACCGCCACCACTTCCGGGAGTTCGTCGCACACACCGACCAGCCGGCGCCTGCAATCGCCGCGGACCTCCGGGACGCAGGGTACGCCGTCCACGCGGTCGACGATCACCTGCTCGGGCTGTGCGTGACCGAGACCAACGCCGACGCGACCGAGGACCTCGTCGATACACTGGAGGTGGTCGCATGAGCGACGGAGGAGCGAGTGCGAGTAGGCCAGATCGAGGACGGCAGGACGACGATCTGGAGGTAGTCGCATGAACTACGACCAGGCCCGCTGGAGCGACGGGGACCGGTACGAGCCCCTACTCTCGGAGAAACACGGCCGCGAGGTTGCGGTCGACGCGCCGTTGCCGGACGACCTGACCCGCGATGTGCTGGAACTACCGGCGCCAAGCGAGCCGGAGCTGGCCCGTCACTACACGCGGCTCTCCCAGATGAACTACGGCGTCGAGAGCGGCCCGTTCCCACTGGGCTCGTGTACGATGAAGTACAATCCGAAGTTCACGGAGGACCTGGCGGCACGCTCGTCGGCGTCGGTCCACCCCGCCCGCGACCCGGAGACCGTCCAGGGGACCCTCGCGGTCATGGCGCGGCTCTCGGAGTACCTCGCCGACATCGGCGGGATGGATGCCGTGACGCTGCAGCCGCCGGCGGGTGCGGCCGGCGAGTACACCGGCGTCCTTATCGCGCGGGCCTACCACGAGCACAACGGCGAGGACCGGTCGGAGATCATCGTTCCCGACAGCGCCCACGGGACGAACTTCGCGAGCGCCGCACTCGGCGGGTTCGACGTGGTCGAACTGCCCTCGGGGGAGGACGGCCGCGTCGATCCCGAGGCGCTCGGGGCGGCGCTGAGCGACGACACCGCAGCGCTGATGCTCACCAACCCGAACACACTGGGACTGTTCGAGCGCGAGATCGAGTATATCGCCGAGATGGTTCACGACGCCGGCGGCCTCCTGTACTACGACGGCGCGAACCTCAACGCCCTGCTGGGTCGCGCTCGGCCCGGCGACATGGGCTTCGACATCATGCACTACAACGTCCACAAGACGTTCGCGACGCCCCACGGCGGCGGCGGCCCGGGCGCGGGCCCCGTCGGCGTCGTCGAGGACCTCGCACCGTTCCTGCCCGCACCGCGTGTGCGGGAGCGAGATGGTAGGGCTGGCGGGGGCGGCGGTGCGGGCGCCGACAGCGACTCCGAGGCGCGGTACGAACTCTACGAGCCCGATCACACCATCGGCAAGGTCCACGGGTTCAGCGGCAACTGGCTCGTGCTGGTGAAGGCGATGGCGTACATCGCGCGGCTGGGCGACGAGGGGCTGGCCGACGCGAGCGCCAAGGCAGTGCTGAACGCGAACTACCTGGCCGAGCAGATCGACTACGAGATCCCCTTCGGCCCGTTCCACCACGAGTTCGTCGCGAGCGCAGGCGACCAGGACGCCGCGGACGTGGCAAAGCGGATGCTCGATCACGGCGTCCACCCGCCGACGACGAAGTGGCCCGAGATTGTCGACGAGGCGCTGATGACCGAGCCGACCGAGGTCGAGAACAGGCGGACGCTCGACCAGCTCGCCGCGGCGTTCGACGCGGTCGTCGCCGAGGACGAGGAGACGATCGACGCCGCGCCCCAGCGGACGACCGCCCGGTACATCGACCAGGTTGGCGCCGCCCGGGAGCCGCGCCTCTCCCGGCAGGCGCTGGGGAACGACCCGGGCGAGTAGCCCGCGTCGTCGGCTCAGCGCAGCATAGTACCTCGGGGAAGCTTTTGAGGAACTCGACATGACCATTAAACAGCAGGTGTGTGGAAGGGAAAGCCCCAGGTCGCCCGGCCGGGTCGTTCTGTGCCGAGTCACGCACGACCGTATGACGCTCACCTGTCGACCGCGGCGACGATCGCGTTCGCGAGTTCGTCGTAGTGGTCGGTGCCGCTCCCCTTCTGGACGTAGCCGGTGATGCCGGCCTCCTGTGCGGCGGCTTCGATCTCCCAGTCGGCAGCCGTAAACAGGAAGAACGGCAGCCCTGGCCGGTTGGCTGTCACCTCCTCGTAGAGCTCGATCCCGTCCATCTCGGGCATCCGGAAGTCGCTGACGACGCAGTCGATCCCCTCGTTGCTGACCCGCTCGACCGCTGTGTGGGTATCAGTCTCGGTGGAGACTGTGATGTCGTTGTGGTTGCGCTCGAGGAAGGTTTCCGTCAGACCGAGGAGTTCCGGATCCTCGTCGATGACGAGGACACTGATCTCTTCGCCCATCGTTCTACGCTCGGCTCGTATCGACTACCCCGTCGATACGCACGAACGCGTACTCACACTCTACACAGCGGTACTTTACTTTCTCGCCGAGATGAACGCTCGTGTTCGCCGCGTGGTAGAACTCTGTCGCCCCACAGTCCGGACACTCAGACTCGAACTCCGATCCCATATGACTCAGTACTCTCCTCTCCGGTATAATTCCTGCGAGGTGTCTCGGGGGCAGGATCCGTCGACTCCCGCGGACCGGGTTGTGATACTGTCGGTCTGTAGAATGGCAAGACACGCAAACCGGCGTATTTACGCGTTTCAGCACGATTCTGGGGTAGAAATCTCCACGTACTCACGTCCGATAGTATGAATACTCACACACGACCGTATGAGAGCTACCCACGCGAGACCCGGAGTGTCGAAAGTAATAACCCCGGAGACGCGTACCGATGAGTATGAGCAACGAGCCGGGAGAGTACTACACCGAGGAACGTTGGCAGAACTGGATCGACCGCCTTCGCGAGGAGGAGATCGATCCGGAGGAGGAGGATTCGGCACGGCTACTGTTGAACCTACAGGACGACACCGCAATCGCCGTCGCCAAGATCATCACGGCCTTCGAGGACGGCAACCTCGGCGAGGAGGCAACCCTCGACCAGCTCGCCGAGATACAGGAGATCGTGCTCTCGGAGGTCGAGTTCGACGACGAGGAGAAGGCGATGCTGATCGACGGCGTCCAGACGTCGCTAATGTGCGTCTTCTACGCTGCCGAGGAGTACGTGGCAGGAGGACCGGCCGACAACGGCACGATCGAGGAGTACGTCAACGCGGCGGCCGATGCCGAGGCCGAGGACGACCTCGACGCGGCACTGGGGTACTGCGTCCAGGCCGGTACGTTAATCGTCGACGGCGAGGAGATGGATATCGGTCTTGCCGAGGACCTCGACTTCGGCCTCGTCGCCGAGTGGGTCAACGGCCTCGACAGCCTGCAGACCGCAATGGAGGACCCGGAGGTCGTCGAAGAAGAAGACGGCGGGCAGTTCGATCCCGGCACCGAGTAGGAGACGTCGGTGAACCCCTCCCCGGGAGAGGTAATCAGCAGGACGGTACTGTTGGCCGTCCACAGCGCCACTAGATGTCGGGCAGGGGCGACACAGGGGTTCGACCGACTGAGTCACAGCCAGCCCCCGTCCCGGTCCAGTGCACTACTCGTCGTCCAGGAGGCGTCGGCGGCTCTCCGCGGGCATGTTCGTCAGGACGCGGGGCGTACTCTCGATCTCGTTCATGACGAACCGCGAGGACGTCTCGTTGACGCCCTCGATACCTACCATCGCCTCGATGACCGCGTTCATCTGCTCGCGGTTCTGGACCC
This sequence comes from Halobacteriales archaeon QH_10_65_19, assembly GCA_003022085.1. The sequence continues at coordinate 4,054 of PXQK01000048.1, forward strand.
GTGTTATCGTGACGAAATCGACATCTCCCATCGTGTAGTAGACCTGCTCGACGCCCTCGACGTCGCCGAGCTGTGTCCCGATTTCTTCCGAGTACCCCTGGTCGTGCGTGACCGACACTTCGGTGATTGCGACCATCTCCAGCCCGAACGGCTCGGGATCGATGTCCGCCGTAATACCTGTGATGACCTCGTTTTCTTTCAGTTTGTTCAGGCGGTAGTGGACTGCGGACTTCGAGAGATCGAGCTCCCCTGCGAGTTTCTCGAGGCTGACGTCGAAGTCCGACTCGACGCTCTCCAGCAGTGCGAGATCAACTTCGTCGAAATTTCCAGTGTCACGCTCACCCATCCCGGCTGAACAGAATGCGTACGTGATGATAAAATTTCTCGTTTTGACGAACAACGTTCAACCGGGAGGCCCGCTCCTGCTCCCAGGATCAAACCTCATAGGGTCGTGCGTGAGTACGTGGAGATTTCCGTCCCGGAATCGTGCTGAAACGCGTAAATACACCGGTTTGCGTGTCTTGCCATTCCACAGAGTCACACACGACCGTATCACGGAGACGCCAACGGCGGCGAGTAGGCAGGGATAGTTCACCAGTGATAATTTGCCAGACAGCTTTTTATCCATCACTCTGTAATCACACGCAATGTCTCTTCTGACGGACGAGCGAGCGCAGGCCATCCAGATCGGAGCCGTGCTCATCTTCGGGATACTCATCATCTTTCTCTCGCTGTACCAGGCCTTCGTCGTGCCGGACCAGAACGAGGAGATCGAGTTCAACCACAACGAGGAGCTCCAGCAGCAGATGACGGAGCTGCGGAGCAACGTCATCCTGATGCCCGGCAGCACCACAACTCGTGCCGCGTCGGTCGATCTCGGCGTCCGGTACCCCTCGCGTGCGATATTCGTCAACCCCGGGCCGGCCAGCGGAACGTTGCGGACCGTCGGTACCGACACTCCCGAGGTCAACGTGACAATCACGAATGCGACGGCAGTCGAAGACGCCGGCGAGACGCACGACTTCTGGAACGGGACGGGTCTGTCTTACGACACGGGCGCACTCGAGTACCAGCCGGGGTACAACCTCTACCAGGGGGCACCCCGGACCGTCTACGAGTACAGCGTGCTGTACAATAGCTTCGATGGCGGGACCCAGACGCTCCCGGTCACCGGACAGACGCTGGTCGACGGCAACCGGATCACCCTGGTCGCGCTCAACGGCTCGCTGACCGAGAACCGGGTCGACACGCTCTCGCTGGACGTCGATCCGATCAGCACGCGGACGCGCGTGGTGGAACTGAACGGCACCGGCAAGCCGGTGACACTACAGCTTGCGACGGGCATGAGCGAGGCGGAGTGGAACGCGACCTTCGGGGAGGAACTCGTCACCAACGGGGGCCACGTCCAGGACGTCTCTGTCTCCGCGGACGGCCACGGTGATCTGGGACTGCTGGAGGTGACGCTCGAAGCGGGCCAGCGCTACCAGCTCGAACTGGCCAAAGTCGGCGTCGGCACGGGAGCGACCGGCACCGACGCCGAGTACCTGACCGACGTAGAAGGCAACGGGTCGACGCTGGAGTCGGGCGAAACCGTACAGCTCACTGTCGAGGCGCGGGACCGCTTCAACGGGCCGGAGTCGGGCGTCACCGTGACGGCAGAGCCCTCGGGTGGGAACTTTACCGGCGGTCACTTGGAGAAAGTCACCGACACCGAGGGGCAGGCGACCTACGAGTACGAGGCGGACTCACCCGGGACACACCCGATCAACTTCACGATCGACCCGGGCTATAATCCCGACGAGAGTTTCGAAGCCGGGAGCCCCCGGAACGTGAGCAAGCAAGTGACAGTCGAGTCGCCGCCCAGCGGTGGCGGTGGCAGTGGGGTCGCGTACAACTCGTCGTGGATACTACCGAGCGGGGACGGAATCGAATGCGAGGACGGGACGTGCGTGTTCGATCAGAACCGCAGCGACAGCGACGAGCTGGAGCTGACGATGGAGACGGATCCGACCGCCGACGATGCGAACGTCGAGTTTGCG
>PXQK01000049.1 GCA_003022085.1 Halobacteriales archaeon QH_10_65_19
ACTCGCGCGGGACGAACGCGACAGCGAGCACCTCGCGTCGCTCGAGGACGCACTCGAACGGATGGAGACGATAATCGACGACACGCTCTCGCTGGCCAGGAAAGGAGAGACCGTCGAGGAGACCGAGTCGGTGTCGCTGAGCGGGGTCGCCTCGCGGTCCTGGAACCAGGTCGAGACCGGCGGGGCTAGCCTCGAGATTGTCGGCGACGAGGTCGTGCAGGCCGATCCCGACAGGCTCCGAAACGTCTTCGAGAACCTGTTCCGGAACGCTGTCGAACATGGTTCGACAAGCCCTGACTCGCAGGCTCGTCAGGACGCCGTGGAGCACGACTCCACGAGCCCTCGCTCATCTTCGACTCGCGAGGACGCTGTCGAACATGGCGTCAACGGGGAACCGGACGGCCTGGCTGTCCGAATCGGACGCCTCCCCGGCGGCTTCTACGTCGAGGACACGGGACAGGGGATCCCGGTCGACCGACGCGAGGAGGTGTTCGACCTCGGCCACTCCGGCGACAAGGACGGCACGGGCTTCGGGCTGGCGATCGTCGCGGAGATCGTCGAATCCCACGGCTGGGAGGTCGAGATCACCGAGAGCGACGAGGGCGGGGCCCGGTTCGAGATTACCGGCGTCGACGTCGAATGTAGTGATTCGTGAAAGGAATTGAGGATTCGTGACGGGGAAGCCCCCGACCGCTCGACTCGAGGGTACCGGAAGACGGTCCTGCTCGCTCTACTGTGCGGGCTGTGACTCGCTGGCCTTCGCTCGCTGTGCTCGCGAAGACACCGCCCGCGAAGTGCTTGCGTCTTCAGCATCGCGACCCGTCCGCCGGGACGGACCAGCGTGACCCAGTCACGGACCGCCGGCCCCGGGGCGTCGAGCATCCCGACCAGGAACGTCGAGAGAACCGCGTCGGCCGCGGCGACCGGCGGCTGCGTCGCGTCCCCGCACACAGTGTGGACATTGTCCCAGCCAGCGCGGTCGATGCGCCGCCGCGCCCGGGCGAGCATCGCCGGCACGACGTCGACGCCGACGACACAGCCCCCCGGTCCGACCTGTTTCCGGAGATACGGGAAGTTCGCGCCGGTGCCACAGCCCATCTCGACAACGGTGTCGCCGGGCGAGAGATCCAGCGTGCCCGCGGCCAGGTCGCGCCAGGACCGTACGCCCGGTGCGGTGGCGACGAGGTCGTACAGCTGTGCACACCGGCCGTAGAACGTGTCTGTGAGGTCGATGTCGTCGGCCATGTGGTATGGGGTGGTGTGGGGCGGTGTGGGGTGCCGTGTGTTGTGGTGCTGTGACTCCGGGAGGCGTGTCGGTCAGACGTCACACTCGCGCAGCGTCCTGGCGACAGTCGGGGCGTCCGGGCCAAGGATGTACAGCACCGGTTCGACGCCGAAGCCGCCGGTCTGGTAGAGCACGTCGGCGTCCGGTTGCGCTTCGAACGCGGCAGCTATCGCCTCCTCGACGGCGAGATCGGCGTTGAACTCCACCGGAACACCCCCCCGGGCGGCGAGTGCGTCGCGGATCGCCTCGGAGTAGGCGACGTTCAGCGCCGCACGGGCGTCGCTGCCGCTGTCCCGCGCCGACAGCAGGACGCCCGCGACGTGCTGGCTGACCCCGAACTCGGGCTCGCCGGGGACCGTCACCTGGCCGCCGACGTCGAGCAGGCGGCCCGGCACCGCCGCCACGTCGTCGATCGTCTCGGCCTCCGAGAGGCACTCGACGAGGTTCGATCCCACAGCCGGGATCCGCGGGGCAAACGACTCTGTGTTGCGGAGGATCCGGAGGCCGCGCCGGACCGAGGCCCTGACCTGGCCGGTCTCCCGCAGCCTGCTGTCCGGGTCGTGGATCGCGAACTCGCCACCCGCGGCCGCCAGCTCCGGCACCGACTCGGCGTGCAGCGCCGCGAGTGTCCCGCCCCGCTCCAGCTTGCGGATACACACCTCCGCCTCGATCAAGGCCTCGACGGGCGTCATCTCGCCGTCGGCCAGCCCGTCTGCGAGCCCTGCAACCAGTTCCTGGACGACCTCGTCGGCTAGCAGCCGCTCGTTGCGGTCGACCTCGCCGTGGACGTACTTCGAGACAGCGCTCTGGCTGATCCCCAGGAGATGGGCGACCTCGTTCTGGGTCAGCCCCTCCTCCCGGAGCGCCTCCGCGAGCAGCGAGCGGAAGGTGGGGAGAAACTCCTCGACGGCAATCTCCTCGATGAACTTCATTGCTCGCCCCCGAACTCTCTGTCGCCGCCGATGCGCGAGGCCTGCGGCCCAGCCTGTCCCTGGTACTTCGAGTTGCGCTCATCGCCGTAGGGCCGCTCCGCGGGGGACGTGAGGCGGGTAAAGGTCAGCTGGGAGATCCGCATCCCCGGCGAGAGCGCCACCGGCGCGGCGCCGAGGTTCGACAGCTCCAGGGTGATCTGGCCGCGGTACCCGGGGTCGCACAGGCCGGCGGTGTTCGAGAGGAAGATCCCACCTCGACCACCGAGGAAGTTCTCGATTGTCTGCCCGTTGGGCTGTACTTCGAGGTCGTAGGTCGGTTCGACGCGGTCGGTCTCCTCGACGGCAACGACCTCCTCGAACCGAACGCCACCGTCGAGTATCTGGTCGAGACGGCTCGTGTCGACCCCTGCGTCGGTGTAAGCATCGCGGAACCGTTCGAGCGTGTCGCGCTTGACGGTTCCGTACTCCTCGTTTTCGACGTTCGAAATGCTCGACTTCGAGGAGTAGTCCATGGCCTTCGCTGCGTCGATCATTCGCATGCCTGCCCGTCTCCGGTACTCGCACAGTAGTTCGTTCGGGACGGGGACGTACTGTCCGCCGTTGTGAGCATCCGCTCCGAAATCGACGGCCCACATCTCGCCCGACCAGTCGACGTCGCTCCTCGGGATATGCGCCTTGCGTTCCCGGCTGTAAACGGAGGTCAACAAGCCAAGACGCGTTCCGAGATAGGCCGCGCGGTTTGCGAGTTCGGGGCTCGCCGTGTAGAGCGTGTCGCGCGTTTCTCTGCGATAGCCGTCCCCGTCGAGCAGACCGTCAAGTAATGCATGCAGTACGTCAGTCGGCCAGTCGAACGCACACTCCGGAATCGTTTTGTCCTGACCGGAACCGGCGAGTTCGCGGAATACCTTCGACCAGAGCGCCGAGCAGACCGTCAGTGTCGTCGTACGGTCGGTCTCGTACCACGAGAGGCGTGCGTCGTACTGGTCGAAGAACTCTGCGAAGCGATCGAGATGCTCTCGTTCGGTATGTGATACCTGGAGCTGTTTCCGCCGTGCCGATCCCTCCGCGACGTAGAAGCCGAGCGCCCAGCCGAACTCCGGTGACAGCGTCACGTGACGCGGGAGTCTGGTGTCACTCTGTTTGAACGCCACCTCGATTTGGTCCGGCGTCTCCGTTCGCGGGAGTGCATCCATCGGCACGCTGTCCTGTGCGTTGTACTGTCGTCTCGATCCAGCCGGAACACTCGACCAGTCGACCTCGCCGAGTCCGTCGCTTGCATACAGTGTCGTATCTCCGGGATCGAGTACGTCGAGCATGTCGATCTCTCCTGTCCTTCCGGGAGAATCCGGCAGCGTCGCCGGTACCATCACGTGTTGTCCCTCGGCGTCTTCACTGGCAATCCGAGTAACACCGCCGTGATCGTCGAGCGTGAAGAGGTTGTGGTCTTTCGTGACGTGAACCTCCCGTCCGGACGTGAGTCGTACCCGATAGATTCGCTTGGTCGGATTCGTAATATAATCCGTCACCCGATGTGTACTCACCCGCAACGTCCGTGGGTCGAACGCGACGGCGCGTGCAGGTCGCTTGTTCTCCACGACGTCTCCGATTTCGTAAAAGCCGAAGCCGTCTTCGGGCGTCCACAGCAACACCTCTTCGTCGTAGGGAAGCGAGGCATGCACCACAATCGCAAGACGGCCAAGCGACGAGCGGCCCTCGACGTGGGCGATCAGATCCGGAGGGATCTCGACGCGTTCGATTGTCGTTCCGAGCACGAAGTCGTCGGGGTGGAGGATGAACTCCTTGCCCTCCTCAACAACGGTCTCGTCGACGTACTCGTCAATTTCGCGCTCGCTGTCGGGGTGGATACAGGGGATGTTCGTGTGCTGGAACTCCAGGAACTCCCGTCCAAGGCGGAGGTCGACGCTCGCGGGCTGGATCTGCAGGTCGGGGTCCGCAAGTGGGTCGATGCCCAGGTCGCCGTTCTCGAGCCGGCGGCGGATGTCCGCGTCCGAGAGGATCATACCCACAGCACGGGCCACCAGCGAGTAAAGTCTCCCGGTCCTTCGGGTGTCCGGGTACAGAACCGTCGGGGCCGGCTACGCCGTCGCGGCCGAGGAGAGTTCCGCGGCGAGTGCCTCGAGGAGCGCCTCGCGGGCAACGTTGCGTTCGCCGGCGAGGAACTCGACACGACCGTCGCGTGCGCCGCGGGCATCGAGGGCCGCGGCAGACGCGTGTTCGCTGGCAGTTTCGACCAGCGCGCGGACGTCCAGATCGGCGTCGCTCCGGATGTAGGCCTCGTCGGTGGCGACGCCGACGAGCGCGGCGGCCTCGTCGCGGTGGCGCCGGTACAGCTCGTCGAGCAACAGCGGCTCCGGCGGGAACTCGTAGCGGTGGGTGTACGCCTCGGTGTCGAGCACGAGCACCGTCTCGCCGTCGACTGTCCGGCGCTCCAGGTTCGCCTCGGCGGTCTCGATCTCGGCCGCCATCCGGGTGCGGTACTGCTCGCTGACGTGGCCGGCCAGCCCGACCGGGTCGTCGGCCTCGTCGGCGAACAACAGGTCGATGATCAGCTCGCGCTTGTCCTCGTAGGACTGGTAGAACGCCTCGAGGGCGATTGCCTCGCGGAGTTCGGTGACGGCCGTCTCGTCGTAGCCGGCCTCCGCCGCGAGGTCGCTGTACGCCGTGGGGATCTCCTCCCAGAAGCTGACGGCGGGCAGGTGCGCGAGGTCGTCGCGCACGTCGGGGTTAACGTGTGCCGCGACGTTCGCACCCAGCGCGGTCGCGGTGGTCGCCGGCGCGCCCGACCCCGCCGGGCTGACGAAGACGTCGACCGCCGACTCGACCTCCGCGTCGATCGCCCGCTCGTCGATGACGACCCGGCGCGCGCCGTAGATGTCGAGCAGGTCGAACCCGTCGAGCGACTCGGCGGAGCCGCCGGCGGCGACGAAGACGAACAGCGGGACCGCCTCGTCGTGCCGGCTCTTGTTCGAGAGCATCGTCGTCACGTCCTTTGTCGCGTCGTCCATGTCGTAGATCGACCCCTCCAGGGGCCGCCGGTCGAAGTAGTGGTACTCGGCGTCGCCGCCGCCGTGTTCTTCGCGGATCAGCGGCAGCGTCGCCCGCTCGATAGCGGTGCTGGCCACGTACCCGTCGGCGGTGGCGGCGTGGCGCACGACGACCGGCTGCCCTTCGAGCACTGCCCGCCGGATCGCGGTCGCGGCGTCGCGGATCCCCTCGGTGACTCCCTCGACCGCCTCGTCGGCGGCCAGCGGCTCGACCGCATCGGGTCGCGCCCGCTCGGTTATCGCCTCGCGCATCCGCTCGGCCACGGCCTCGCGCTCCTCCGCTTCGAGGATCACGAGCGCCTCCGTCTCGACCTGGAGCTCGTTGCGCCGGCGCTCGACCTCGCCCTCGATGCGGACGACGTCGCCCTCGTCGGCCGCCGGGTAGGCCCGGACGCCGGCCTCCTCGAAGGCCGCACACTCGATCGTTCCCGTCTCGTCGCGGAGTTGGAAGACGGTCGGCCCGCTTGTCTGTCTGGCCGTCTCGATCTCGCCCTCGACGCGGACCCGCTTGCCGACGTACTCCGACAGTTCGGCGACTGTCATGCCTTCCGCCTCGGACAGTTTCCGGTTGTTCGCCGCCCCGTCGGCAGTCGCCGATCCGGCAGTGCCGGCCGCCTCCGCGTCGTCGTCTCCCGTGGTCGAGGACCTGTCGTTCGGCGAGTGCTGGACTGTCGGCGTAGACGTTCCGGCCTCCGCGTCGTCTTTTTCGGCGAGCAGTTCCTCGTCGGCGTCGGGGTCGTCGATGAGCGCCCCCCGGAACCGGGATCTGTCCTGGCGGATCGACCATCCGAGGTCGACGTTACCGTTGTCACGGATGTTCTGGACCTGGACGTACACGGTGTCGCCCGGCTCCAGTTCCATACTGTCGAGACGCCGGTCCAGCTCGCTTTTGTGCAGCAAGCCGGTGACGCTGTCGCCGATGTCGACGAAGATGCCGAACTCGGCGTACCCGTCGATCGTGCCGCGGTAGTACCGGCCGGCGGTCAGTTCCCCCGGCTGGTCCCCGCGGAACTCGAACACGACGTCTTCTTCGTGGATGTCACAGACGCGGCCGTCGACAGACGTACCGCAGATGATACACGAACCCATTGCATGGCTAAAACATGCCCGGCCTAAAACGGTTGTCGAATCGGTCTCGTGTCCCTGTCATACGGTCGTGCGTGATTATTTGCAGCATCGGGTCCAAATACCGGCTGTTTTGCGGGCTGAAACGTAACAGACCGCACGTGTAGCTTCGAGCACACGCGCACCGCGACCGTCCCCGGCCGATCACTCGAAGACGCCAC
>PXQK01000050.1 GCA_003022085.1 Halobacteriales archaeon QH_10_65_19
TACCCAGGCTAATATAAAAAAGTGGAGGGTAAGAGACAGCGCTTAAAACCCACACGGTTCGCGTGGAGCGATTCTACCCCTCTGTGGATCTCGTGTGGTGATTCTCCGATAGATCCGCCTTGTTCGAGCCCTCTCTACGACGCCACGACCGTCGCGTCCCGATAACGACCTTTTTTGTGTGTGCTGGCCGCGGTATCAAACATGCCCTACTGTCCGAACTGTGGCCAGGAAGTCGACGAGACGGACAGATTCTGTATCCAGTGTGGGGAAGAACTTGACGGCAGGATCGGTGGCGGGAGCCACCACACACACGGTGAAGAGGTCCCCGCTGGGACGATGTCACCCCGGGGACCCGGAACCGCCGAGTTCGGCACAGGAACGCTCTGGGGGCCGGTCGTCGTCGCAGCACTCGGTATCCTCCAGAGCCTCTACTTCATTCTCGCGCCCGACCAGATCATCACCGCCGCCGGGTTCGGCGAGGAACTCACCACGGAGATTATCGTCGCGACCGGCGTTCTCGGTCTGCTCATAGCATTCAGCGTGCTGGGGCTCGTCTACTACTACTGGAACCAGGGCTTCGTCGACAGGCGGTACTTCTGGGTGCTTGTCGGTCTCGGTATCGCCGGGTTCTTTCTCGGGGGTGGTGTAGCGTTCCTGGTCCTGGTCGGGATCGGCGCCTACGGCCTTCTCTCTGTTCTGTAGACCGCAGCTCTTGACGTTCCTATCCCGTCGGTCCGTATCTCTACACCCGGACGTGACTCTGTTACACGTCATACGGTCGTGCGTGAGTATTTGATATACAAACATACCCGTATTTCGCGTAGCGGTTTATACCGGTATAATTACCTTATCGATACTTCTTTATTCTAGCATTCCTGCCCACCAGGTGGATGTCAGACGGAATCCCCCTCGATACGGCAACAGAACTGATCGAAGCTGCTAAAGACCAGGCCGAGGAAGTCGGCCAGCCCATGGTGGTCACGGTCGCCAACAGCGAAGGCAACCTTATCGCCCAGCACCGGATGGACGGCGCGTGGCTCGCTTCTGTCTCCATTTCGCGTAACAAGGCGTATACAGCAGCGGCGTTGGACATGCCGACCCACGAACTCGCAGAACCGAGCGAACCCGGCAACTCCCTGTACGGGTTGCAGACCACCGACGACAACAGACTTGTCATCTTCGGCGGTGGCTATCCGCTCGAAAGGAACGGCGACGTTGTCGGTGCGATCGGTGTGTCCGGCGGCGAAGTCAGTCAGGACCGCGAAGTTGCAGAGGCAGGTGTCGAAAAGTGGAACACTCTCGTCGCCGACGGGGACGTCACTTCCACAGACGAGTAGTACGGGCTGTGTAACCTCCTCTTGCCCTGTCAGCACATCGCGGCGAACTCCGCTCTGAGAGTGGCCAGACCCGTCCCCGGGGCGAGTGAAACCGGCAACGGCTTAGGCTATCCAGTCGAACTCCGGCCCGTGACGCCCGAGGTAGAGCACACGGACCCGGAGGGGATCGACTACGGCTGGATCATGCAGGTCACCTTCGTCACCACGCTGGCAGTGGGGGTGCCGGTCGTCGCAGCCGCGTCGCTCTTTGTCACACTCCCCACGTGGCCGGACCGCGCGCTGTTCGCCGTGCGCGTCGGTGCGCCTGTCTGGCTGCTGGTTTCGCTGTGTGTTTACAGTTACGCTCGCTACCAGAAGAGCTAGTTACGGGGTCTCTTTCTCCCCGCTTCCGCTGCGGTCTTTTACGTATTCGAAGGCCACGCCTGCCCGTTTGGCTGCTTCCTGATCGCTCGCGGAGTCGCCGACGAACAGCGTCGTCTCCGGGTGACCGCCGATGCGGTCGACAGCGTGCAGGAGAGGTTCCGGGTCCGGCTTGTGGCCGTCGACGGTGTCCCGGCCGACCACAGCGTCGACGAACCCGTCGAGGCCGTGGGACTCCAGGGCGATTCGGCACGCAGCCTCGCAGTTCAGCGAGCAGACGCCGACCGGAACCGACAGCGGCAGTTCGTCGGCGAGGGGGAGCCGTCTTGCCCCCTGGGCACCCTCCTGCTCGAACTCCGCGATGGTGTCCTCGACGAGTTCGCTGACACCGTGATCCTCGGCTACGTCCAGAACATCCCAGAGGTCGTGGCGGCCAACCTCGACGTCCCGGTCGCGAAGCCGGTCGACAACGGCAACCCGGACCGCGTCCCAGTCGACGTCGAGTCGCACAAGCGTCCCGTCGAGGTCGTAGACGACGGCTTCATAATTGTTCATGACGCGAGTTACGGCTAGGAGGTCAAAGGGGCTTTCTTCGAAGACCAGTTTCTCGACCGGGACACCCTGTTCGCGGGCCTGATCGACTCCAGTAGCTCCCGGTCGTCTTCAAGCGAGCCGTACTCGGTCACACCACCGGGAACGGATGGCTCGCAGAAAGGACTTCCCCTGCCGTCTCACCCGCGAGGAACAGGGGATTTTTGACAGCCGCCACCGTCCCGGCGAGTATGCGCGTGGCGTTCGTTGCGATGGAGACGAGTCGGCACGAGGACACGCCCGCCACCCGCCGTCTGGAACGCGTCGCGCGCCTGCTCGCGGACCGCGGCCACGAGGTGACTGTCTTCTGCGGCCAGTGGTGGGACGACTACGACGACGAGATGGTCGTCGACGGCGTCCGGTACCGCGCGGTGACGCTGGGGACGGCCCCCTCCTCGTTTTTCGCCCGGATCCCGTTTCTCCTGGCACGCTACCGGCCGGACGTTGTCCACACACGACCGACGCCGCAGAACCAGGTGTTCGCGGCGATAGCGGGGAGTTCGGTGGCCAGAGCCCCGTTGGCCATCGAGTGGTACGGCACCGAAGACCTCGACGAGGAGAATCGCGCGACCCGCTGGGCCACGAGTAAGCCACAACGGGTCATCACCCCCTCGGAGTTCGTCCGCACGAGCGCCCGGGAAGTCGGCGCGACCGACGACAACACCTGCGTGATCCCCGAGAGCATCGACTTCTCCTCTATCGGAGCTGTCGACCCCGTCGAGGAGATTGATGTCGTCTACGCCCACCCCCTCGACGGGAGCGCGAACGTGGATGACCTGCTGCTCGGGCTCGCGGAGCTTCGCGAGCGCGACTGGTCGGCGACGATCGTCGGCGACGGCCCGCTCAGGGAGGAGTACGAGGCCGAGACGGCGAAACTCCGCATCGACGACCGTGTTCGTTTCGCCGGGGCCTGTGGCCGTCAACGGCGGATCGGTATCTACCGGGGTGCCCACGTGTTCGTCCAGACTGCCTACCGCGAGGTGTTCGCGACAGAACTCCTGTGGGCGCTCGCCTGTGGCTGTGTCGGTATCGTCGAGTATCAGACCGAGTCCAGCGCCCACGAACTCATCGAGAACTACGACCGAAGCTACCGTGTAACCGATCCACAGGGGCTGGCCGACGCGGTCGTCGATGCGGACGAGCTCGATCACCTGAGGGTCGACGAGTTCTGGCGCGCCTACGATCACGAAGCAGTTATCGAGGATTATATCGACGTCTACCGCGCGATCGAGTGAGTCCGTCTCAGCACGCCGCCCACGCGCCGGCTCTGGTCACTAGACATATTCATGCGCCAATATCAGACAGAAGGGATATACTGAGAATTGGTCTCTCGCATATCGCGGTACTCGGGGGGATTGCCCTGCTAATGGTCGGTGTCGCCGGTGTCGTCACCGGGATATTGGGACCCGGTGCCCAAAATAACCACGCACGACCGTATGACAGGAGGCCGTCGTCGTGTCCGCCCCCGGTCGCGGGGAGTAGCGACAGAGGTCCAGCAGGTAGTTCGCCGACTCCTGGAACCCCATGCCCCTACTCGCTAGTCACTCCTCTCTGCTGTGATGGCCCACAGTCGGCGGCCACGGCCCTGACGCCTCCAGCCGTTGTACACGGGCTCACAGCGACCGGCGTTCGATAGCCGGGTCCAGGCCGGCGGCGGCCAGGTCCTCCCGGATGCGCTCCCGGAGCGGTGTCGGGACCGTCTCGCGGGCCACCGGGACGGCCGTCTCGCCGGCCTCGTCCGGCGGCACTTTCCAGTAGAGCACGCACTCGCTGGGATCGTAGTACTCGATACTGTACCGGTCGGTCGCGCCGCTGTAGTGGACCCGCGCAGCGTCGCCCTCGACCCGCCACCCCTCCTGCTCGGCGAGGCCGGCGAGCGTGTCCGAACTGTGGTCCTCGCTCATAGCCACCACTCACCGGCCGAGATTCCTACCGGTTTCGGTCGCGCCTCCGCCCCGCTACTCCGGCGGCGGGACGGTGGTGTGATCGCTGGGACTGATACGGTCGCTGACCGTCACCAGGTTTCGATGCAGCTGTCACTGATGTCCTCGACACAGCCCTCGCAGTCGGGGTGGCCGGCCTCGTAACACTCGGGCCGTCCCTTATCGTCAACGCGAATGGCCCGCTTCTCGGCGTGGCGCCGGCAGACGATACGGGCCTGTCCCCCCTCGTCGACGGGCAGGTCCGAAAGCGCCCCCTGGCGGGCCCCCCGGAACGCCTTCCGAGCCTCCTCGTACTGGCGGCCGGCCCCGCGGAGCGTGGTCCGCAGGAACCGGGACAGTCGGTCCGGATCGGTCATGTCGGATCGTTGGGCGGGGTGACACAAAGACCCGTCGGCAGCCGGTGTCAGGAGGCAAAATACGGAGCCGGCGACACTTTCACTCCGGTTACCACACTTTTTATACCATCGAGCGCCAACAACAGTATGTCTCCCATCGAAAACAACGTGGAGACAGTGAGCGAACGATGACTGCAACAGATTTGCGTACACACGCAGAGGAGATACAGGAACAGTTTTCGGACGAGCTCGACCTGACGGTCGAGGAAGTCAAGGAGCGGCTCGACACGCTCGTCAACGAGTACAAGGTCCCTGCGAGCGAGGCGCGACGCAGCGTGATCAACACGTATCTCGACGAGACAGGGATGGAACGCGACCAGCTCGGCGGCGGCGGCAACGAGCGGAAATCGGTCGGCGAGATCGACAGCCCGGAGGAGTGGATCGATCTCACCGCGAAGGTCGTCGACCTGTGGGAGCCCCGTAGCGACGCAGTCGCGCAGGTCGGCCTGCTCGGCGACGAAACCGGCACGATCAAGTTCACGAAGTGGTCCAAGTCCGACCTCCGCTCGCTGGACGAGGACGCGGTCTACGACCTGCGAAACGTCGTCACCGACGAGTACCAGGGCCAGTTCTCGGTGAAGCTCAACCGCACGACGACAATCGAGGAACTCGACGAGGAGATCGAGGTCGGCGACGACGAGGTCGAGGTCAAGGGCGCGCTGGTGGACATCCAGTCGGGCTCGGGACTGATCAAGCGCTGTCCAGAGGAAGACTGCACGCGCGTGCTCCAGAACGGCCGCTGCTCGGAGCACGGCGAGGTCGACGGCGAGTTCGACCTCCGGATCAAGGCCGTGATCGACGACGGACTGGACGTCCACGAGGTCATTTTCGACCGCGAGACCACCGAAGAGGTAACCGGCATCACCCTGGAGGAGGCCCAGGAGATGGCGATGGACGCGCTCGACACCTCCGTGGTGGCCGACGAGATGCACGCGACGGTGCTTGGCCGGTACTACCGGGTCGCCGGGCCGACGTTCGGCCGCTACGTGCTGGCCGACGAGGTCGAGCAGATCACCGAGACGACTGATCCCGAAGCTGTCCTCATCAAAGCGAGGTCGGTATAATGGCAGCGACACCGACCCGCGAAGTCGCCTGCCGCGTCTTCGCACGCGAGTTCAACGACGCCACGTACACGTTCAAGGAGAGCGACGACGACCGCGCCCCGGTGTACGCCCTCCTGCCGACGGGCGAGCGCGCAAACCGGATCTTCGTCGTCGGCACACTCACCGAGACCGAGGATGTCGGCAAGGACTCGGAGTACTGGCAGGGGCGGGTCGTCGACCCCAACGGCGACACGTTTTTCACCTACGCCGGGCAGTACCAGCCCGACGCCGCCTCGATGCTCCGCGAACTGGAGCCGCCGGCGTACGTCTCGGTCGTCGGTAAACCCCGGACCTACGAGACTCGACGAGGCGACCCGCGACCGGTGGGTTGTCGAGACCGCCGAACGGACGATCGACCGAATCCAGGCGTTCGAGGAGACTGACACCGAGTACGTCCGGATGGCACGCGAGGAGTACGACCTGCCGGTCGAGAACTACCGCCGGGTCGCCATCGACGCGCTTGAGAGCCTCGAATCCGAGCAGGCAGAAGCCAGCGCGGACTGATAGGGTCGGCTCCCACCGCGAAGCCGGCCGACGTCTGACAAACGGTTAAATACGAAGAGCTACCACTATAAGACACGATGGGGAACAAGAACAAGACTATCTCATTCCGCGTGAGCCAGGAGAAGTTCGAGACCCTGCGCGACATCGCGGAGGAGCGTGACATCTCGCTGTCTGCAGTTTTCCGGGACTACGTGGACATGCTCGTTGCCCACGGCGGTCAGGTCGAGGTCGTTCCCGAACACGAGGTCGGCGAATCGTCCGACAGCACCAGCGAGAGTTTCCCGCCGAAAGTCGAGGTCCCAAAGAGCTTCGTGCGCGAGCACGAGCGGCTCGAACTCGAGGCGGAGCACCTGCGCGAGCAGCTCGAAGAGCACAAGCGCTACGTGACGAAGCTCCGCCAGGAACTCGACGAATACGATCAGGAAGACGTCGTCCACCTCGACGAACTCGACGGTGAGGGCAACGAGGACTCCCCGTACCGCATCGGCAGCAGCTTCGACGACCACTCGGTTTGACCGACGAGTTCCGCCCTGATACGGTCGTGCGTGACTCTAGTGATTCGTGAAAGGAATTGAGGATTCGTGACGGGGAAGCCCCCGACCGCTCGACTCGAGGGTACCGGAAGACGGTCCTGCTCGCTTCGCTGCGCGGGCTGCGACGTCCGTT
>PXQK01000051.1 GCA_003022085.1 Halobacteriales archaeon QH_10_65_19
TCGACCCGGCCGACCTGGGGACCTCCGAGACGGTCGTCCTCGACCCCGACCGGCAGGTGCCGGACTCGGCGTTCGCACGCCGCACGACGCCGGTCACCGCCGGCCAACCCGACCTCACCATCGACGATAGCGTCGAGTACACCGGCCGGGACGGGGCCGTTGACGCCGAACTCTTGGTGACCAACGCCGGTCCGGCCGGCGTACACGGGCGTGTGCTGGCGGTCCGAGCCGGCGCGACGCCGACCGACGACGGGTTCGCCGACGACGACCTGTTGAGCACGACGGCGCTCGACGTGTCCGGGGCCGTCGACGGCGCGCTCGAAACGGCGACTGCGGTCGTCCCGCTGACGGGGGTCGCCGAAGGCGACGGGGGACGGTTCCTCGTCGAGTCCGAGCGCGGAGTCGCGGCCGCCGGTCTTCCGGTCATCGAGGACACCGTCGGGCCGGTCTTCCCGGGTGGCAGTGGCGACGGGCCGCCGCCCCTCCCCGGCCAGGACGCCCCGCCCCAGGACCTCGACGGCGACGGTCGCTTCGAGGACGTCAACGGCGACGGCCAGTTCACGGTCGCCGACGTGCAGGTGTTCTTCCAGCACCGCAACAGCGACCCGGTCCGGAACAACCCGGCCGCGTTCAACTTCGACGGGGACGACCCTGCCGAGGTGTCGGTCTCGGACGTCCAGGCGCTGTTCATCGACCTGGTCCGGGGGACCGAGGGGGTGTCCGTCGAGGATGACGACAAGGACGGGTCAGCCCGGGGTTCGGCGCTGGATTGGGGACCGTTCGGGGGCTGATGACCGTATGATAGCGCGTCACACTTCCCCCGTAGCCCGATGAACCCCGGGGTAGACTCGCTCGAGGAACGCGTGCCCAACGTTCATTACCCGGCCAGACGAGAGTACCGTGTATGAAAGTCGTCCTGATTGGGGTTGGCCAGGCAGGCGGAAAGGTCACCCAGGTCCTCGCGGAGTTCGACCGCGACATGGGGTTCGACGCGGTGCAGGGAGCGTTCGCCGTCAACACAGCGAAGACGGACCTCCAGTCCCTTGGTCTCGACACGATGCTGATCGGACAGGACAGAGTGAAAGGACACGGCGTCGGCGGCGACAACGAGCTCGGCGCCGAGATCATGGAGGCGGAGGCGACGGAGGTGATGGACGCGCTGGATTCGCGGGTCACAACCGAGGCCGAGGCCGTCGTCATCGTCGCAGGGCTCGGCGGCGGGACCGGCAGCGGCGGCGCGCCGGCACTGGCCCGCGAAATGAACCGGGTTTATGACATCCCGATCTACACTCTCGGCATCCTGCCCGGGCGCGACGAGGGGGCGATCTACCAGGCCAACGCCGGCCGGTCGCTGAAGACCGTCGCCCGGGAGGCCGACGCAGCCCTCCTGATCGACAACGACGCGTGGCGAACCAGCAACGAGACCGTCGAGGAAGGGTTCGACAACATCAACCAGCAGATCGCACAGCGCGTCGGTCTCATGTTCGCCTCCGGCGAGGTCGTCGACGGCGTCGCCGAGAGCGTTGTCGACTCCTCGGAGATCATCAACACCCTCCGGGACGGCGGCATAGCCAGCCTCGGCTACGCAAGCGCCGAGGCCGCGCCCGACGCCAGCGAGAACATCAACACGATCACCTCGATCACGCGCAAGGCACTGTTGACGGGGATGAGCCTCCCCGACGCCGTCGACGCCGAGGCAGGGCTGCTGGTCGTCGCCGGCGCGCCCGAGCGGATCTCCCGGAAGGGCGTCGAGCGCGCCCGGAAGTGGGTCGAGGAGGAAACCGGCTCGCTACAGGTCCGGGGCGGGGACTTCCCTCTGGAGAGCGACCACCTCGCAGCGCTCGTCCTGCTGGGCGGCGTCGAACGATCGGAGCGCGTCCAGCAGTTCCTCGAGCGTGCACGCGACGCCCACGAAGAGGCCGAGGAGGTCGACCCCCGCGAGCAGTTCGGTAACGAGGAGATCGACGACCTATTTTAGCACGCCCATCTCGTAGAGGCGTTCGGGCAGGTAGGTGTCGGTCACGAAGTCCAGCCCGCGGGAGGCGAGTGACTGCTGTTCTGACTTCTTCTCGATGTCGAGCTGGAGTTCGATCTGCTCTTCCCAGAACTCTGTCTGGAAGCGGGGATCCTCCAGTTCGGATTCGAGAGCGTTGACGTCCGAGTCGCTGAGGGGGTCTGTCGGGAGCTCGTACTCGACGATATCCTCGGGGCGGATCCCGACGAAGTCGGCCTCGGGGGTGGCAAGGTACTCCGAGAGGTGGGCGCTCTTGATCGAGCCGTACGCAACAGAGCCGTAGATGCGGTAGCTCCAGGGGTCGCCGTCGGTGAAGACGACGACGGGCAATGCGAGTTCGTCGTGGAGGCGCTTGGTCAGGCGGCGCGTTGCGCGGGCGGGCTGTCCTTTCAGGTGGACGACAAGCGCGTCGTAGGCCTCGTCGAACCCGTTCTCGACCAGGCGGTCTCGCATGCCGCCGGTCTCGACTGCGAGGACGAACTCGGCGTCGGCGTCGAGGAACTCGATTGTGTCTGGGTTGTTGGGGATCTGGTACCCGCCCTCGCCGACATCCTCCTGGCAGTGAATTTCGCGCTCGCCACGGCGGGTCTGCTCGCGCAGCAGGAGCGGCCCCATGATGGTTGCTCCCGACTCCTCGGGGCGCATGTGGAAGTCCTCGCGGGTGGCCCCGGAGACGATTTCGAGGTCCTCGACGAGCTGGTTGGACTCGTCCTGGCTGGTGAACTGCGCCTCGTCGAGATCCCACGATTCGGAGAGGTAGTACAGCTCACGCAGTGTCGACGACCGGTCTTCGTCGAGCTGTTGGGCCAGAAACTCGATTGTGTAGGTCGCCTTCAGCAGCTTCTGTGCGCCACGGACCGACTTGGCGCTCCGTGTCGAAGTGCGGTCGCCGTACACCCAGACCTTCGATTCCGGATCGTACTCGATGTTGCTTTTCGTCCGTGTCGGGACCTCCATCCGGGGGACGTCGCCCTCGGCGAACTGGTCGTAAAACTGTGCGGCGAGGTCGAGGAGCTGTTCGCGTGCCTCGGGTGTGTCGTCGGCGCCTGTGGACGTGTCGTCGGTGCTCATTAGCTGTAGGTGTCGGGATTGTGAGTTTCAGTGGTCACGTGTCGATCGTCAGCTTCTCCTCGTCGATCCCGTCGACGGAGACCTGGCACTCCGCGGCCGGATCGACGGCGTACTCCAGAACGGTTTCCTCGCCGCTCGCGACGGTGGGACTCCACTTGAGGAACCACTCGCCGTCCATCTCGACGACGTTCGCGCCGTCGATGTCCCCGGGTTCGGCTGTGACGATCTCCGTCACGTCGAGGTCGGCGTTCGCGTCGGCGTTGTTCTCGACGACCAGCCGGACCGTCCCGTCCCTGCGCTCGCGGGTCACGAGGACGTCGTTCATGATTCGGGCCATCGTGTCGTCGATCTCCAGAGGCTCGCACCCCGTCACGCCGGAGAGCTTCTCGGCCATCGCCGGCAGGATCATCGCGAGCTTGTCCTGCTTCTCACGGCGCTGTCGCATCGAGCGGCGCTTGTTGAGGAAGCTCTTCAGCTCGCGTGCTGCCTCCCGGACCGCCAGCTCTATCTCCTTTTCGATCTCGGGGATGTTCGCGATGGCGTCTTTGGACTCGCTGGTGAACGGGACGTTCGTCGAGGCGACGTGGACCATGATGACCGCCGGGCCGTTCGGGATCCCGCTTCCGCCGGGCTGGTCAAGGCCGTAGTTGCGCCAGTTGATCTCCTTGACGACGTCGGTTGTGGCGCAGGCACCCCGCTGGTAGACCAGCGGCACGCGGTTGGCAAAGCGGAGGACGTCTGCCTTCCTCTCGGCGTCGATCCCGCCGCCGTGGGCGATGCCGGCCTCGACGATGAACGGGTCGCCGCCGTGAACCGACGCGTCACGGGTCGAGGCTGCGTAGAAGTCGGCGTCGTACTCCTTGCACAGCCCCGCCTCGACGAGTTCGGCGGTGATCGGCGCGAGACAGCCCGTCGGCGGCGAGATGATGTCCGTCTCCCGCATCGCCTCCAGGAGGTCGGAAGCCGTGTCACGATCCCCGGCCACGTCGTGGATCCGCGGCGGGTCGTCAGGCACCCGGACCGCGGCCGTCCATAGCTCCGAAACGACGTTCTCGCGGGCCGTGTCGCCGAACGTGGCGTCGTCGCGTTCCTCGGTCATGTCTCCTGCCCGGGCGACGTACTTCCAGAGGTCCTCGCGGGTGACCCGGTGGCGGTCGCCGGACTCGAACTTCGCCGCGAGGCGCTCTGCAAGCGCCTGCACCACGGCGTCGTCCTTGCGCCTGGTCGTTGCGGCGTCGACGAGCGTATAGACGTCGGACTCGCGCTCGGCCGTGATTGCCTCCCAGCCGGCTGCGACGGCCTTCTCCCGGACCGTCGAGCCGAACGTCGTGCCGTAGGACGCCTGTATCTCGTCGGCCACCTCCTCGACCGTCGCGGCGAGCTGGTGGTGGGCGACGCGTTCGTGCCCGGCGAGGTGCTCGGCGACGCGCTCGGCGAACTCGGCGGTCGCCTCCGCCCCCTTGTTCGCGACGGCGTCCTCGACCGCGGCTTCGAGTTCAGCCTCCTCGTGGGCTTCCGGGAGCCGCCAGGCCATCTCCCGGCCGAAGTGCCTGTCGCGGAACCCGTCGATGATCCCGTCGGCCGTCTTCGCGCCGACGCGGGTGAACTCCTCCTGGAGGAACCCCGAGACAGAGTAGGAGTCCGTCGCCTCGGCCATCTTGATCAGCGTCCCGAGTTCGACCCCGTGGGGGTGGGGCCTGATCTCCTCGGTCTCGGCGGGCAGCTGGTCGGTCGCCCGCTCGAACTTGAACTCGGCGTCGGGCTCCCGGAGCTCGATCCGGGCGTGTGGGTTGACGACCGCCGTGTGCTTGACGTAGTCCTGGAGCTGCCCGCGAGCCCGCATGTTTGCCTCCATCTCCAGCTCGATGCGGGTGCCGTGGGGCCGCTCCCACGCTGTCGTCTCCTCGACGCTGATCTCGGGCTCGTTCTCGTCGGTGTCGACGATCACCTCGAAGTACTGGGCCTCCTCGCCGCTCTGCGTGCGCGATGTGACTTTCGCCGGCTTCCCGGAGGTGAGCTGGGAGTACAGCACTGCCGCCGAAATGCCGATCCCCTGCTGACCGCGGCTGTTTTTGACCGGCAGTGCTCCGTCGTTGATCACGACGAAGTTCTCGTCCTTGCCGGTCGCCCCGGGAACAGAGATGTCGTAGACGTACTCCGTCTGCTCCCGCTCGGTAACGTCCTTGACTGGCAGGAGACACATGTCAGTCTCCGTGAAGCCCTGGAGGTTCTGAACGGTTTCCCAGAGTTCATAGAGCTGCTCGGTCGGCGTATGATCCTCGTCGAGAAGACCCATCTCCGTGAGGTTGTGAACGTAGCGGGGCTTCTCGACGTACTCCCCCTCCAGCGCGTCCTCGATGAGCGACTGATACACAGCAGCGTGTTCGAGTGAGGTGCCAACACCGGCTCCCATCAGGAGGCCGGGAACCGAGTCCGGAACCGTCGTGTGATGGACCTGACCAGCGCGAACGTCCTCCAGTAGCGTCGTCGGGATGCGCTTGTACCCCTGTTCCCCCGCGGAATGACTGCACTCGAACGCGTCCGGGGTTTCGACGTCGCTGCCGTACACTTTCGTTCGATACCCGGTGGACGGTTCGTCGCCGTATCCGTCGACTGTGGCTTGCTCTGTACTCGCAAGGACCCCCTGCATGTTCCACAGCACCGATAGCTGTCGTGCGAGCGTCTCGCTGACCGTGGTGTGTGTGAGTTCATTGCTCGGATGCGAGTCCGACCCATCGCCCTGGTACACCGCGCTGATGAACTGCCGCTGGTACTGCGGAGCGACCCGGAAGACGAACTCTGGGACCCGCTTTGTCCCGGCACTGTCACCACAGACGTTTTTCAGGAAGAGCGCGAGTGGGGAGCCGAACCCTTTCACCCGGGTCGAGTTACCTGCCCGGTCGACAGTCGTCGTCTCGCCACCGATAGCCGCCGAGCAACCGCATGAACTCGTCCGACACCGGGACGGACACCGGGATCTCTGTCTCGGCGCCGCCGACCTGGTAGGTCCTGAACACACAGTCCTGCCGTGCCGCTTTCTCCTCCCACCCCAACTCGATGACCGTCTCCGCCGGAAGGTACCCCTTCTCCAGGTAGTTCGTTTCGAGGCTGTCTTTCAGTATATCGATACCGTCGTACCGGTAGTACGTCCGCTTTCGATCACTTTCTTCCGACGGCTGCTTCCGGACTGTTTCACCGGTCGCGATCTCTTCGAGCGTGTCGCGGTCGAAGCCGTAGACGTACAGCCGGCGGTCCGCGACCTGCTCAGCGGTGAGGTGGTCGAGGAGATTGATCACCCCGGGAGTCCCCTCGAACTGCGGGAGTCGTTGTGGCGCGAGGACAACGTCACCGGCCCGCAGGCCGCCCGCCTTGACCTCCTCCGTATGTCCGTCGCTCGTCAGCGAGAACAGGCTGTGGTTTCCGGTCACAGTGACAGTGCGCCCTTTCTCGGTCGTGATTTCGTAGATTCGCCCGTCGGTTTCGTGACGGATCGCGTGGGTGACGGGCTGCCACGACATCTCGTGTGTCTCGCGGTTGAACGATGGAACTTCGATGTCGTCCGGTACAGGGGCCGTTGCTTCACTCCTCTCTGGAAGGTAAGCGTCACAGAGGACGCCGATCGGAACCTGGTCGACTGTCCCGTCGCGTCGGACCAGTAGCTGCTGGTCCGCGGTCAAGGACTGTTCACGCTTGTGGAACCTTGAACCATACAATAATTTTCCGAAAATTTTCGGAATTTGTTCCTTCGTGATGCCCGGTCCGTTGTCCTCGATGACGACCCGGTAGTAGTCCGTGTCCTCCTGGATATCCACATAGATGTCCGGCAGAATCCCAGCTTCCTCACACGCATCGAGGCTGTTGTCGACGCCTTCCTTGACGGCGGTGACCAGCGCCCGGGCCCCCGAGTCGAACCCGAGCATGTGCTTGTTTTTCTCGAAGAACTCGGCGATAGAGATCGAGCGCTGGCTGGCTGCCAGCTCCTCGGCGACCTCCTCCTGGCCGCCGAGTCGCGACTGGTAGGATGTCATAGCTGAATAGCGCGGAAACCTACCCGTTCACGGGTGGGAGGAAGCGCGTCGGATGCGCTGGTGACCACCGCGCTGTGGCCGGCCTGGGTTTCGGAATCGGTACGTTTACTGTGTGTGGGTGCGTGTGGGTGAAAGTGAACCGCGCGACCGGGACGGAGACCGGTCAGGTCTGTGGGTGTGACACACAGCCATGACAGAGGTCACAATCGAAGCATTCAATCAGGCGTGCTTGTTAGCTCGAACTGACAATCAATGACAGGCTCCGACAGGCGCACGATTCTGAAGGCTGGCGGCACAGCACTGACCTTCGGGCTTGCCGGGTGTATCGGGCCGTTCCAGGACGGCGAGGGGGTCCCGGGGACGACCGATCCCGACCCTAACACCGGGAACGGCAACGGGAACGGGAACGGAAACGGGAACGGCAATGGCAACGGTGGCGTGCCGAGCGAAGTTGACGAGTACCTCTCGGACGCGAACCAGTACGAGGGCTCGCTTCAGGATATGACCGG
>PXQK01000056.1 GCA_003022085.1 Halobacteriales archaeon QH_10_65_19
GCCTTCGGCGGCTCCTTGAGGACGGGGCTTTCCGTGGGTTTCCGCACTTGCCGCCTCGTCCCCATGCGTGGGCGTGGCGCGGTTCACTCGGCAAGACGGGGCACGCAGAGGGGATTCCTGTGCGGTGTGCCGTCCCGTGGTCAGCGTCCGAAGCCGTCGCACCCGACTTTAATTCCCGGTGGACTCGGACGGGCACGTTTGCGGTGCAGGGACGTACCCTCGTCCCCGAGTTCGGGGCCAGTCTACGGTGGCCCGTACATCGGGTCCATTTTGGCCCCGATGTACTATCATGTGCTACTGTCTCACGGGCGAAAAACGTTGCGAACGCGCTTCCTCCCCGGCCTACTCGCTCGCGTTGCTCGCTCGTTGAGGCCGGGGCCTCCGCGCTACCGCTTGGTGAAACGAGCTCGAGCGCGGTAAGATCAACTGGTACGACGGTCGGCCCTCGAACTCGTCGAGCGATCGCGATCGCCGGAAATCCTACGCGGCCGTCGAGCCCGATAAAGCGCGGTATTGATCTACTCCTCGACTGGGCGCTCCTCGAGGTAGGCGAGAAAGAGCTCCTGAACGAGCGTCAGCTCGTCGATCACGCCGTTCTGGTAGTGGCCGAACGCTGTTTGAACGGTCGCGAGGCTATTGACATACCCGGTTTCGTTGCTGTAGTAGCTCGCGCTCGGGCTTACGACGGTAATCTCGTCGGCCTCACCCGTATAAATCGCATCGTCGATTGTTCTCGTTCGATCAATCTCGACATTCTCGGCCGATATCTCGTCAATTAGGTCGGCCCGGAAGGTCGACGCGCTGCCGATCGTTCGCTCGATCGTGACAGTCTCGCCGGGTATTGCTGTCCGTTCTATGCCTGATTCGTTCCACCAATCGCTAGCCGATTCAGCCTGTGCGCCGGCCGCCGTTGAGCCCGCGATCACGATCGTCCCGACGAGTGCGATTGCACCCACGAACACGATCGCGAACGGTACCGCAGTGCTCCGGTTTTTGTATTTCTGCATCGTGTTCGATGCCGGGGGCATGTGTATTAGTTTTTATCCGGTAGCCCGCCCTCAAGTTCATCGAGCGTCCGCGATCGCCGATGGCTGTCCATTCTGTTCGGACGTTCTCTCGACTGCCGTCATCCACCAGTTCGGGATTGACCCATCCGAAACTGCTATACGAGTTGCTTCGGAACGGAGTGATGGTACAGTGTCAGGTGAACCGCGATTGACGCGACGCGGGCTGCTCGCAACGCTGGGCGGGGCGTCGGCCGTCGCAACCGCCGGGTGTGGGTTGGGCAACGAGGACGAGAACGGGGACGACGAGGAGGTGCCAGCAGACGACGGGGAATCAACGGACGACACCGGGGATGTGGACCCGGAGCTGGGAGTCGAAACCCGCGAGCCGACGACCGTCGGTCCACGGTCGGGGGTCCTGCAAGGAACGCTCGGAGAGATGGGCGGCTACAGCACGGTCGACTGTTACTTCCAGCACCGGGAGGGCAACGGCGAGTGGACCGAAACCCCGGGCCAGTCGCTGTCGTCGCCGGGCGAGTTCTCCCGGGAGGTCTCGGACCTGTCCCCGGACACCGGGTACGAGTACCGGGCCGTCGGGGAGGCCGGCGACACGGCCGCCACTGGCGAGGTCCGCGCGTTCACGACCCGGCCGGATCCCGCGGCGGCACAGATCACGACCGATAGTCTCACGCTGTTTTTCGAGGAGAGCGACGGGGTCGCCGTCGCGGAGGCGGCGATCGAGAACGTCGGCGGCGGGGACAGCGCGCCGATCACGCTCGGTGTCACCTGGTACGACGAGGAGCAGACCGAACTCGGGACGAGCACGACCACGCTAGAGACGCTCGGGTCCAACGAGACGTGGCTCGCACAGGTCACCCCACGGGACGCCGACGACGAGGCGGTCGCCAGCGTCACGGCGGAGACGACAATCGAGGGGGAACCACCGGATCCACTCGATGGGCTCCGGGTCACGGAGAGCGAGCTCCGGGTCGAGGACTACCCCACCGAGGTCAGCGGGACCGTCGAGAACACCCGCGACGAGGCCACTTCTCCCGAACCCATCGCCAGAGTGTTCGACGAGGCGGGCCGCGTTGTCGCCGACAGCCGGACGTCGATGCCGGAGGTGCCGGCTGGCGGCACCCAGCGGTTCGCCGCCAGCTTCTTCAGGCGGGCCGCAGCCCGCATCCGCCCAGAGTTCGACCACGAGGTCATCCTCGACGAGCCACGGGGGTGACGACCGTCGATCGAGCCCCCATCCAGAGTGGCCGCTCCTCCATTCGCCGGAGATTCTCCGCGACCGGCACGTCCGTCGACAGTGCGACGATCTCTTCGGCGGGGACCATCACCTCGCAGACCGGCTGTTCGCCGTGGGTGAGATACAGCTCCTGTGTCATCTCCCAGGCGCGCCGGCGACCAGGCGTACTGTGATCTCCAGAGAGGTCATCCCCTTCGTCGTTGCTACCTCCGAGTCAAAATCCGTTCGGCGACGACGCCGCTCTTCTCTCTTGCCGTCGGGAACGTTGAAATCCCGGGACCTACAACCGGTGGACATGGCACTCGTTGAATTGCTCACGACTGATCCGGTGGCGCTTGCTGCTGCAGTGATCGGGGCAGTGCTCGTCACCGGGGGCGGCCTCGCCATCGCCATGAGCGCCGGCGTCGCGGGCATCTTCCTGCTGCTCGGCGGCTTCGTCGCGGCGATGGTCGTCGAGTACCGGCACGCCGAGGCCGGCTGATCTCGGGGGCGGAGTAGGGACGCTACGGCCGCTCGAAGTGGACTGCGACCCCCTGACCGAAGCCGACACACATCGTCGCGAGGCCGTGCCGGCCGTCGCGGCGCCGGAGTTCGTACAGGAGCGTCGTGGCGATCCGCGCCCCCGAGCAGCCAAGCGGGTGGCCGAGCGCGATCGCGCCGCCGTTGACGTTGAGGCGGTCGTCGTCGATCCCGAGTTCGCGTCCGCAGTAGAGGCTCTGGGAAGCGAACGCCTCGTTGAGCTCTACCAGGTCGAGGTCGTCGACCCCGAGGCCAGTCCCGTCGAGCGCCTGGCGGGTCGCGGGCACCGGGCCGATACCCATGACGGTCGGATCGACGCCGGCAACGCCCCGCGACCGGACGCGAGCGAGCGCGTCGAGGCCGTGCTCCGCGGCGTAGTCGGCGCTGGTCACCAGCAGGCCGGCCGCACCGTCGGTCAGCGGCGAGGCGTTGCCCGGCGTCACCGTCGCGGCCTCGTCGTCGGCGAACACCGTCGGCAGCTCCGCGAGCGCCGCCATCGAGGTGTCCTCGCGGGGCCCCTCGTCGGCCTCGACGACACCGTCGTCGGTCTCGACAGGAACGATCTCGTCGTCGAAGCGACCGCTGTCGCGGGCCGCGACGGCGCGCTCGTGGGAGCGGAGCGCGAACCGGTCCTGCGCCTCGCGGCCGACGTTGTACTCCCGGGCGACCCGCTCGGCGGTCGCACCCATCGGAAGGTTGTCGGCGCCGTACTGCTCCTCGATGGTGGGGTGGACCCGGTCCGAGAAGGGAGCGCGGCTCATGTGCTCGACGCCAGCGACGGGGAAGACGTCACCGTCGCCGGTCTCGACCGCCCGCGCAGCGTCGACGAGCGTCGTCAACGAGGAACCACACA
This sequence comes from Halobacteriales archaeon QH_10_65_19, assembly GCA_003022085.1. The sequence continues at coordinate 3,632 of PXQK01000056.1, forward strand.
GCCGGGAGAGCGTCGCGCCCGGCACCGACTCCGGAAACCCGCCGGCGAGCAACGACTGCCGGGCGAGGTTGCGGCCCTGTTCGTTCTCCTGGTTGGCACAGCCCAGCCGGAAGTCGTCCCACTCTGTGGCGGGGACGCCCGTCCGTTCGACGAGCGCGTCGAGTATCGCGACGACCAGATCCTCGGGGTAGGTGTCCGCCAGGGCGCCGTCTTTCTCTGCCTGTGGCGTCCGCACCGCGTCGACGATGACTGCCTCGCTGTCTGTCATTGGCGGTCAGTAGCGGGCGAACCGTGATTAATAGTTACGGACGAAAATCCGTAGTAACTCAGGGAAGCTTTTGAGGAACTCGGCATGACGGTCACACAGCAGGTTTGTGGAGTGAAAGCCCCAGGTCGCTCCGCTTCCCGCTCATAGGGTCGTGCGTGATCATTTTTGGCATTGCTCCGAAATATCGATGGGACAGGATCCGAGACTCCCAATCTGTTCCAGCCGGGTGGTACAGAGTCACGCACGACCGTGTCAGAGGTCGGTGTCGACGCGGAGCTCCGTGTCGGTCACCGTCGCGACGGTGTCGGCCGGGACCTCGATGTCGTCCTCGTCGGAGTCACCGAACCCGAGACCCTGGACGACGGCCTCGCCGATTCCCGGGTCGGGTTCGACGTACGCTACCTGCGCCTCGGTGTCGACTTCGGTGACGACGCCGATCTCCTCGCCCTCGACATCCATCAGGACTTTCCCTTCGTCCGCTGCTGACAGGACTGTCATCGTGTCCGATGTCGGCCGGGGCTACTAAAAACACCACGGAACGTCTCCGGTCCCGAAACGTCGGGTGTCTCGGGTACGGTTGCGACGACGGCGGTGGCTGCCGGGCGCTCGCTAGATTTTTCCCCCGCCCTCCGAATGGAGGACTAGATGGACCTCACGTCGATCCCGGGTGTCGGGGCGAAGACGGCCGACGCGCTGCAACAGCTCGAGGATCCCGAGCGCGCACTCAGCGAGGGCGACGTCGCGGCCATCGCCCGCGCACCGGGAATCAGCGGGGGCCGCGCAGCACGGATCGCGCGGGCGGCGATCCGGGAGAGCCACGACGACCCCGGTGGGTTCGCCGCCACGCCGCGAGCGCAAGAGATCTACCGCGACGCACTCGGTCTGCTTCAGGAACGAACAGTCACCGAGTACGCCACACGGCGCCTGGAGACGCTGTACCCCAGTGCTGCCGAGTCGCGTACCGAGGAGGTCCGCGGGTTCGCCGAGGCGGCGATGGAGCGGTCCCCCGAGCCGGCGATCCGCGAGGCGCTGGCCGACGTCGCTCCCCTGGCGTCGCCCGACTCCGTCCGTGTCAGGGACCGGTGTCTCGCCACGGGAGACGCCGAGACGTACGCCACTGCCCGGGACGCCGTCCCGGAGGTGAGCGTCGAACTCGTTGAGGACGCCCGCACGCTGTCGGAGCTCGCCCGGGGCTACGCGACTGTCATTGTCCTCGACGAGGAGTTCGCCGGCACCGATGTCCCCGGCGACATCCGGGTCGAGCCCGGCGCCCTCGAAGATCCGGTGAGCGTCGTTCCCGAGCGGGCGCTCGCACTCTTCGCTCACAACCGGACGCAGCTCCGGGCGGCGGCGCGCGTCCACCGGGCGGCCGACGTCGAGCCGCCCTGTGACCTCGACACGCTGGAGGCGGCACTCGACAAACTCGACGACGAGGGCGCGATCCGCGGCGACGAGGAGCTCGACCGGCTCTCCGGGGCCGTCGCGGACCTCGACGCCGCCGTGAGCGAGGCCGAGCGCGTGGCGAACAACCACCTCCGGGAGGCGATCGAACAGCAGGACGTCACAATCGAGGGGACAGACCTGCTGTCGCTGGTCGAGCGCGGCGCGGGCGTCGACTCGCTGCTCCAGCGCGAACTCGCCGAGGAGTACACCGCGGCCGTCGAGCGGGCCCGCGAGACGCTCGTCGAGACGCTCGGGCTGGAGACGACTGCCGGCATGGCGCGGCGGGCGTTCGGCGACGAGCCGACCTACCCCGTCGAACACAGCGAGGAGGTCGTGGGTCGACTGCGCGACGAGCTCACGGCTGCCCGAGACCGCCGCGCAGCGGCCCAAAAGCGGGACGTTGCGCGGGAGCTCGCGGACCTGCAAAACGACTGCGAGCAGCTTGTCGAACGGGCCCTGGAACTCGACGTCGAACTCGCAGTCGCGCGGTTCGTCCGGGACTACGACTGCACGATGCCGACCATCGGCGGCGAGGGGTTCGAGATCGAGGGCGGCCGGTCGCCGCTGCTGGACGTACCCTGGGAGGCAGTCGAACCCGTCGACTACGGCGTCGAGGGCGTGACGCTGCTCTCGGGGGTCAACAGCGGCGGCAAGACCTCGGTACTGGACCTCGTCGCGCTGGTGGTCACGCTCGCACACATGGGGCTGCCGGTGCCCGCCGAGCGCGCCCGCGTCGAACGCGTCGAAGAGCTCCATTACTACGCCAAGACTCAGGGCACACTCGATGCCGGCGCATTCGAGTCCACCCTCAGGGAGTTCGGGGAACTCGTGAGCGAGGTCGGCCGAGCGCCGACCCCAGATTCAGCGAGCGATGAAGCCGCGAGTACCGCTGTCAACGAGGGTCGTCCCGTTCTGGTGCTTGTTGACGAACTCGAGAGCATCACCGAGCCCGGCGCGAGCGCGAACATCATGGCTGGTATCCTCGAGGCGCTCGCCGAGCGCGGCGCGACCGCGGTGTTCGTCTCACACCTCGCGGGCGAGATCCGTGACGCCGCCGAGGTCGACATTGCCGTCGACGGCATCGAGGCCGACGGGATCGCGGGCGGCGAACTCCAGGTCGACCGCACACCCGTCAAGGGGCGTCTCGCCCGGTCGACACCGGAGTTGATCGTCGAGAAACTCGCCGGCGAGGACGCCGACGAGCGGGAGTTCTACGAGGCGCTGCTGGAAAAGTTCTGATCGACGTGTGCGAAAGCGGACAGGCCGCGTGCTAACGCGCTGGACGCCATCGGTACAGAGTCACGCACGACCGTATGAAGGTGATTACGAACGAGTCCACGAGGTGAAGCACACCGCCGAGTCGGTGGCGGGACCACGACCGTCCGTTTCGGGTCGAGATTCCGCCGTTTCGTCCCCGACAACGGCAGGATACGCGCAGGATCGGCCCCAATACGTTTAAGTGTCGGGACAAGCTCGGTGAAAGTAATGGCGGACAATCCCGAGGAGGACATGCTGTCGTGGGACGAGTCCGTGTTCAGAAACGAGCACGTCTTCGAGATCGACTACGTGCCGGAGACGTTTCTCCACCGCGAGAGCCAGATGGAGAGCCTGAAGTACGCCTTGAAGCCGGCAGTGCGGGGGTCGCGGCCGCTGAACGTCGTCGCCCAGGGTCCCCCCGGGACTGGCAAGACGACCGCGGTCCAGATCCTCTTTGACGAGCTGCGCGCCCAGACGGACATCCAGGCGGTGCGGGTCAACTGTCAGGTCAACTCGACGCGGTACGCGGTGTTCTCCCGGCTGTTCGAGGGCGTGTTTGACTACGAGCCCCCGTCCTCGGGTATCTCCTTCAAGAAGCTGTTCTCGCAGGTGACCGACAGGCTCGTCGAGGACGACGAGGTGCTCGTGGTCGCCCTGGACGACGTGAACTACCTCTTCTACGAGTCGGAGGCCTCCGACACGCTGTACTCGCTGCTGCGTGCACACGAGGAGCAGGGCGGGTCGAAGATCGGCGTGATCGTCGTCTCCTCGGACCTGAACCTGGACATCATCGAGGCGCTGGACGGCCGGGTCCAGAGCGTGTTCCGGCCCGAGGACGTCTACTTCCCGAAGTACGACGAGCCGGCGGTCGTCGAAATCCTCGAGGAGCGGGTCAAGCGGGGGTTCCACGACGGAGTCGTCGGCCCGCCGGTGCTGGACCGCGTCGGTGAACTGACCGCCGAGCAGGGCGGCGACCTCCGGGTCGGTATCGACCTGCTCCGGCGGGCCGGCCTCAACGCCGAGATGCGCGCCAGTCGGACCGTCGAGCGCCAGGACGTCGAGGAGGCATACGACACCTCGAAGTACGTCCACCTCTCGCGCCGGCTGGGCGAACTCTCCGAGTCCGAAGCCGCACTCGTCGAGGTGATCGCGGAACACAACGGCGAACAGGCCGGCGCTATCTACGACGCGTTCAACGACCGGACCGGCCTCGGGTACACCCGCTACTCCGAGATCATCAACAAGACCGACCAGCTGGGGATCATCGACGCCACCTACACCGACGTCGACGGCCGTGGCCGCTCCCGCGAACTGTCGCTGAACTACGACGCCGACGCCGTGATCGAACGGCTGTAGGCCGGGAGCAGCCGGATCGAGCGCGACGAGCGTGACGGCGTCGGTGCCCGTCCGGACCGTCGTCGCCAGCGTCGCCGCGGGTCACTCTAGCGCGTCGACGGTCCGGTCGGCCCACTCCACGGCGAAGTCGGGGCCGTGGTCGAGGTACACCTCGGCGTCGAGCGCGTCGAACGGCCGTGGGATCTCGCCGGCGTGTTTGATCGCGCTGCAGGCGAGTTCGGCCCCGTCGGTAAACGATGTCTCGCCGCGGGCGATGGCTCCGGGGAGAGCCCCGAGGCGGTCCTCGATGCGGTCGCCGGCGTCGAGCCACGCCTCGAACAGGTCGCCATCCCAGCCGGCGAACGCCTCCCGGGTCTGCAGCCCCAGGTAGGCGTCGTAGCAGGCGGCCGCAAGCTGGTAGGTCTCGACGGAGGAGAGCGTCGGCTCGGTCGCGGCGGCAAACGCCGGGTACTGGTCGCCGAAAAACCCCAGGAACTGCTCGGGGACGTCCAGCCCCACCTGGACGAGTGCCTCCGCGACCAGAAACTCGGTGAAGGCGTCCGGCGAACCCTCCAGGCGGGGCTTGCACAGCACCACCGGCGGCTCCGTCTGTCGGGTCCAGGCGACGCTGCCGTCGCCCGGCATCCCGACAGTGAGGTCGGGGCCGGCGTACCGCCGGAGTACCGACGGCGCGTCCGGCGGGAGCCACGCCTCCGGGTGCGACAGGGGGTCCAGCCGGTCGGTGACCAGCGACAGCTCCTCGGCCTGGGCGGCGGGAAGCGTCTCGAAGTCGCTCCCGCAGTCAAGCACGAGCGTCCCGGCTGCGTACTCCGCACGGACCGATTCCAGCGACGACGACAGCGTGCGTTCGGTGAACATCAGACCAGCGCCATGTTCACGACCATTGCGACCCCGATTACCAGCGAGAGGACGGTCGTTGCGAGAAGGATCTTGGTCGACGGACTCATACCCACGCGTTCGTGCGGCGACGACAAAAAGACTCAGCCTTCGAACAGGCGGGGCGAACGCCACTGCCGGAATGGAGGCCGGACCCGACGAGCCCCGTCACGGAACGAGCTGGTCACCGTCGTCGTCGTAGACGGTGATGGCGTCAACGGGGCAGGTGCGGGCCGCGAACTTCGCGTCCATCTCGGCCTCTTCTGGGACCTCGCGGACGAAGATGTCCTCCTCACGCTCCTCGCTGTCGGCCAGGACCGCCTTGCCGGCCTCCTCGTCTTTCTCGAAGGCCTCCCACTCGCGGACGCACTGAAACATGCCGATACAGGTGTCGCGGTCGAACTCGACTCTCATACCGGCGGTTGGATCGCAGCCATCTTAGTGATTGTTGTGAGTATTTTCGGCACCACATCGCAGTAGCGGCGGTTTCACGGCCCGAAACTGGCGTCTGGCGAATACCCGGTGGTAACGAGTCACAACAATCACTACAAAGGCGTGGTGGGTGGGGCACAGCGGACCGGGCGTCGTCGCTGACTTCCGGACCGGTCGGAACAACAACGGTTAAGTAGCTGCTATCAGCTACGTCCGGGCATGCAGTCCGCTCCCGGTCGCTGGCGCTGGGCAACCCCTCCGGGAGTGGACAGTATCGCGTTCGGGCGGTGACGGGCCTCACCCGCCCCCGCCGGGGTGGTGCTCCCTGCTCCTTCTCGATGGCGTCGCTCGCTGACTGATGCCCACGACCACACCACCACACCAATGTCGACAGACGAGTTCACCGTCACGCCGTACGCCGTCGAGGGCGAGGTCGACTACGACCGCCTCCTCGACCGGTTCGGCGCGGACGAACTGACTGACGAACAGCGCGCAAAGTTCCCC
>PXQK01000057.1 GCA_003022085.1 Halobacteriales archaeon QH_10_65_19
CAAAGGTTCGGTACTGATAACCGCAACCGAACACCAGTCTTTTTCAACTACTGAGCTTCGAGAAAGACTGGTGTTCGGTTGCGGTTATCAGTACCGAACCTTTGTGAGGTACTGAGAACAGGCGCCTCAGAACGTCCCCGTGAAGAGGACGAAGACGAACAGGAGCGCCAGTATACCGACCATCGCCGCGTAATACACAAGCGGTATCAGGTTCAGGCGCATCACGCGCCCTTCCTGGCCGACCAGGCCGACCGTCGCCAGCGCCGCGACGACGTTGTGGATCGCAACGAGGTTGCCAATAGCGCCTCCGACGGCCTGCGCGCCGACGATGATCGTCCGCGAGATCTCGAGTTGGCCGGCGGCGGTAAACTGGAACGGGCCGAACGTGATGTTCGAGACGGTGTTCGAGCCGGCCATCGCGGCGCCGAGACCGCCGATGAGCGACGCGATCAGCGGGTAGGCGTCGCCCACGATGTCCGCGGTTTCGATTGCCAGCGCGTCGATCATGCTCACGGCGAACTCGGCGTCGCCGACGAACTGCTCGGGGTTGGCTGCCGGCGAGCCGGCCGACAGCATCACCTCGACCATCATCAGCACGAACGTGAGCGCGACGAACGGCGCAGCGATCTTCTGGACGGCCTCGCCCCAGGCGTTACTGACCTGCCGGCTGCTCATCCCGAAGATCGGAACCGCGACGACCGCGCTGAGCAGCAGCCAGAAGCCGGGTACGTTGACCCAGCCGATCGAACCGCCCAGTCCGGTCCCGAAGATGTCGCTCCAGCCCAGGACGATCCCGAGCGTGAAGTTACCGACGTCGACACCGATGCTGGCGTCGGTGATCACCTCACTGACCGGGTCAATCGCCCGCGTCAGGACTAGCAGGACCGCGAGGAAGATGTACGGCGACCAGGCCGTGAGGAGGCTCATGTCGCCGGTCCCCTCGGTTTCCAGTCCCTCGCCGCCGGGCTCGATGTCGCCGACCCAGTGGTCGGCCCAGCTGTCCCGGTCCGGGAACTCCCACTCGTCGTCTGGAAGGAGGTACCCGTTGCTGAGCAGCGTGAGAGTGAGTCCGCCGCCGACCATCGAGCCGATCAGTGCCGGGAACTCGGCCGAGATGTACCACGCAGAGACGACGTACGGAATTGCGAACGCGATGCCCGCAAACAGGCACAGCGGCACGACCGCTCTCACGGGCGCCAGCGACCGTTCCTCGCCGAAGAAGTACACGACCATGCCGACAGCGAACAGCGGCATGACGAAACCGACCAGCGCGTGGAAGGTGGCGGCCCACGCCGCGACGTTGTTCGCGAACTCTGTTGCGGCCTCCAGCTGGTCCATCCCCTCGTAGATCGTCCCCGCGATGATCTCCTCGTTGCCCATGTACGACGCGCTGTCCATCGGGTTCCTGATGCCGATAACGATTGGCGTCCCGACCGCACCGTACGTCACAGCGATGACGTGGCCGATCAGCGCCGCGATCACGGCTGCCAGTGCCGGGAAGCCGAGTCCCAGCAACAGCGGCGCGACAACGGCCGCGGGCGTCCCGAAGCCGGCCGCACCCTCGATGAACGTCGCCATGAAGAATGCGAGCATGACGATCTGGACGCGGCGATCCTCTGAGACTGCCGCAAAGCCCCTGTTGATCCGGTCCAGCGCGCCCGCCTGCATCAGCGTGTACAGCAACACCAGCGCGCCGAAGACGATGTACAGTATCGTGATCGCCGTGATAGCGCCGTTGATCGACGCCGCAGCGAGCCACGTGGGGTCGTTGCCCCAGACCACAAAGCCGACGACGAGCGCGACGAGCCACGCGATCGGCATCACCCGCGTTGCCGGCCACAGCAGGCCGACCAGGAGCACCGCGACGACGATCAGCGGCGCAGCGGCTGCAAGCAACTCGACTGCACCGATCCCGGCCGCGTCGCCCTGCAATACGACGGTGCCGGCGACACCTGCGAACCACTCGACGCCCGCCACAGCGCCCTGGACACTACCCATACAGATCCCTCCGCCCGCTGTCTGTCTGTGATACGCCCCTCAGTTCGTGTTCACGTTCCCGGAACATATATTTATCATGACGTGTGGAAGCTTCGTAACTTCGGCCGACGATGGGGTTCCGATGCTGCGCATCCGAACTGGAATCGACCACCCTGTCTCACGTCGTTTACGCGGTCGCTGGCTACTATGTTAACAATTCTCCCACTATTCGCAGGGGGTTTCTTATACGGGGGCGAATATCTTTACTTAATCATCATCAGGGTCGCCGTGTCGGCAGTTTTGCTGATCCACAGAAGAGTAAGTATAACCGCGTTTGCACCCCAGCATCACGTACTTCCCACATGAGCATCGTTGATACCGTGAGACGGGAGGCACAGGAGCTGGGGGGCGGGGGAAAGGCAAAAATGCTCGTCCCGATCGCTGTCGGCTGGGGGCTGATCATCGGGGTTCGAGTCATATACCCAGTCTTGCTCCCGTATCTCCGTCGGTCGTTCGGCCTGACTCTCTCGATAGCCGGTCTCCTCGTGACAATCCTGTGGTTCAGCTCGGCGGTCGGGCAACTCCCCAGCGGCGTTCTCGCCGATCGGTACAGCGAACGCGCGCTCATGACGACGAGTCCACTCGTCATCGCGCTCGGACTCGTCATAGTTACAACCGCCGGGCTCCCGATCGTGCTGTTTCTCGCGACTGCAGTTGTCGGACTGGGCCTGTCGCTGTACCCCATTGCCCGGATCACGATCCTCGCAGACATCTATCCCGACCGGATCGGAAGCGCGCTCGGCGTGACCATGGCCACGGGTGATCTCGGCCAGACCGTTCTGCCACCGGTTGCAGGCCTGATCGCCGTCACAACAGTCTGGCAGGCCGGACTGGGGTTCATGATCCCGCTGCTCGTCCTGGTCACGCTGGTGCTCTGGGTGAGCCTCCCGGAACGGTCGACGACCGAGAGCGCAGTCGACGAGTTCTCCACCGAGAGCATCGAGTACCTGTCTGTCGTACTGCGCCAGCCGTCGATCGTGTTCATGACGTTTATGCTCTTTCTCTACATTTTTATCTGGCAGTCGTTCTCGGCGTTTTATCCGACCTATCTCGTGGAGGTGAAGGATCTCTCATCGACGGTCGCTAGCGGCCTTTTCGGGCTGTTTTTCGCCTTCGGGATCGCGGTCAAGCCACTGGCTGGCGCAGCGTACGACCGCATCGGGATGCGCCGATCACTGATCGTGGCGCTCGTCGGGCCAGTCGCTGGACTCGTCGCCCTCCCCACTGTCGAAAAATTCTGGCTACTCGCTGTCGTGACTGCCCTCGTGAGTACGATGCTCGGAACGGGCGCAATCACCCAATCGTACCTTTCCGACGTGTTTCCCGAGGACATGCGCGGCACTGGGCTGGGGGCGGTGCGAACCAGTGCAGCAACACTGGGGGCCACGGGTCCGGCACTGTTCGGTGTGATCGCTGATCGGGGCTACTTCGACGAGGGGTATCTCGGGCTGGCTGTCATTATGATCTTCATCATCCTGCTGACTTTCCGCATGCCCCAGGAGGACGAACCGTAAGATCGAAACCGATAGAGTCGCGCATTGGGCGTTTCAGCCCGCGAAACCGCCAATATTGGGTCCCGGTGTCCAAAACACTCACGCACGACCGTATGAGCACCCCTTGGTAGTCGCTTCCCGACGCCGCTTCTCCGAGCGAGTGGACAGACTGATCGTCCGGCGATCAGGCGAGCAGGACAAACACCGCCAGCCCCACAGCGACGGTGAGCGTGCCGACGATCCATCCGATCACGATCAGCGAGACGTGTTTGACGTACGTTTCGTTGTCTTCCGTAGGCATAAGATCCATACTGGCTGAGACTTGACCACGGACGTATTAAAAACGTCCCCAACGGTGTCCTGCGAGACAGTGCCGGGGAGTGGCGCGGGGCACTCGACAGCGACGCCGGCGCGTCAGATATCGATGCTCGTCGTGTCGTCGGCGCGGTCAAACACGACTTCGAGAACGCCGTTGTTGTAGGTGGCGCTCGCGGAGTGCTCGTCGACGGTGGTAGGCAGCGACACCCGTTCGCGGTACTTGCGGTTGTTGCCCGTGGCCCGCAGATCCAGCGTGCTCCCGTCGCACTGGAGGTCGATGTCCTCCTTGTTGACCCCCGGGATGTCGGCGACGATTCGGACCTCGTTGTCGCTCTCGTGGATGTCCATGTGGACGTCCCGGTCGCCATCGGAGTGGCCGCCGGTGTGTTGCTCGAAGTGGAACTCCGTGTTCCCACCCATCATCTCGTTCATCATCCGCTCGATCTCGCTGAACAGGTCGTCGAAGGGGTCGTCGCTGTCGTCTCTCATGTACCGCGTTTGTATCCAGACCGATGAAAAGTCTTCGGCGTCGAAACAATGCCGACGGCTTTTACCAGCGACCCTCGTAGCAGCGGGTATGGAAGATACGACAGCGCGGGTCGCAGTGGCCTGTCCGGCCTGTTCGCCGGACGTCGAGACGGTTCATGAGGTACTGAAACAGGGGGGTCAGTCGACGGTACGGTGCACGGAGTGTAGCCACGTTCACAAGGAATCCCTCCCCGAGGAGCGGACAGTCAGCCGGGAGGTAATCGTCTCCCAGGACGGCGAGTCGGTCGCGGCGTCGGTCGAGGCGCCCGCCGAGGAGACGCTCGCTGTCGGCGAGGAGTTCCTCGTCGAGACCGACGAGGCGATCATGACCGCACGGATCACCAGCCTCGAACTCGACGAGGGCCGGGCCGAGGAGGCCGCGACCGAGGACGTCGAGACGATCTGGACGCGCGCGGTCGGCAACGTGAGCGTCAAGGTGACCGCCCACCCCAAGTCCGGCGAGCACGACGAGACCCGAAGCCTGCAGCTGCAGGTCCCCGGCGACTACGAGTTCGTCGTCGGTGAGACCGACGAACTCGGCGACGAGGAGTTTACCGCCGAGAGCATCCTGCTCCGGGACGACACAACGGGCTACGGACACGAGAAACTGGACTTCGACGGCGACACGGCCCTCGCCAAGGACATCAAACGCCTGTACGTCAGAGACGAGTCGACCACGGCGTGGTCGGCCTGGTAGCATGCCGTTCGAGGAACGCCGCAACGACCTGGTCGACCGCCTGACAGCCCGCGAGAGTCTCGACGGCGCCACGGGGGCGGCGATGCGGGCCGTCCCGCGCCACGAGTTCGTCCCCGCGGAGCGCCGCGAGGCTGCCTACGCCGACAGGCCGCTCCCGATCGGCGAGGGGCAGACCATCAGCGCCCCGCACATGGTGGCGATCATGACCGATCTGCTCGGCGTCTCGCCCGGCGACGCCGTCTTCGAGATCGGCACCGGCTGTGGCTACCACGCGGCCGTTACAGCCGAGGTCGTCGGCCCGGAACACGTCTACAGCGTCGAGTACCACGACAACCTGGCGGAGCGCGCGCGGGAAACCCTCGACGCGACCGGCTACGGCGACGTGTCGGTCCGCGCCGGCGACGGACGCGCCGGCTGGCCCGAGCACGCCCCCTACGATGCGGCGTACCTGACCTGCGCCGCGAGGGACTTCCCGCCGGCAATCGTCGAGCAGGTCCGCACCGACGGCGTCGTGCTGGGCCCGCTGGGCGACGGGAGACAGGTACTGGTCCGCGCCCGCAGGAACGCGGACGGCTCGCTCGACCGCGAACGCCACGGCCACGTCCGGTTCGTCCCGCTGAAGTGATCAGAAATCGGAGATTTCTGATGGGCTCGCAAATCACCGATTTGCGACCGTCACCGAGCGCCGGGAATCGGTAGTAATTCATAGAAGCTATTGAGGAATCTGGGAGAGATGAAACAGCAGGTTCGAGACAGAGAACGCCCCAGGTCGCTCGACTGCGCTCACTTCGCGACGCTTCGTTCGCCAG
>PXQK01000058.1 GCA_003022085.1 Halobacteriales archaeon QH_10_65_19
CCTCCGCGTAGACCCGCAGCTTCGGCTCGGTGCCGGAGGGCCGGACCAGCACCCACGACCCGTCTGTGAGAGTCAGTTTAAAACCGTCGACAGTTGTCACTTCGGCGATCTGTCTGCCGGCGAACATCCCGGGGAGGTCGTTCTCGAGCGCGTCGAGTACGGACGCCTTCTTCGCGTCGGGGCAGTCCAGGCTGATCCGGTCCTGGCGGATCTCCCCGTAGGTTTCGAAGAGGCCGTCGATGCGGTCGTCGAGCGGCCGTTCGGTCTCCGCGCCGGCGAGCAGTAGCGCAAGCAGGACGCCGTCCTTGTTGTGGAGGTGGGCTGCCACGCCGTACCCGCCGCTCTCCTCGCCGCCGACGACGGCGTCGTGTTCGCCCATCGCCTCCGCCACCCACTTGAACCCGACAGGCGTCTCGTGGACTGTTGCCCCGTGGGCGTCGGCGACGCGGTCAACCAGACTACTGGTCGAGACGGTCCTGACGGCGTCACCCCCGTCGGACTCGAGCAGGTAGTCGTACAGCACGGCGAGCACCACGTTCGGGTCCAGGTACCCGCGTTCCGGGGTCACGATGCCGACGCGGTCGGCGTCCCCGTCGTTGACGAACCCGATGTCGGCGTCCCCGTCGCGGACTGTCTCGGCGACCGCCTCGGCCGTCTCTGGGGTGGGCTCCGGCCCGACGCCCCCGAAAGTGGGGTCGCGATCACACCGGTACCGCCGGACTGTCGCGCCGGCTCGTTCCAGCAGGCTGTCGGTCACGCCACGCCCGCTGCCGTGAATTGCGTCGTAAGCGACACGCAACCCGTCGAGAGACCGGTCTTCGAAGGCCAGCGCGTGGTCGACGAACGGGGCCACAAGGTCCCGCTCGTGGAACGATCCGTGCTCGGACTCCACGACGGGATCGGGCGCCCCGAGCCGCGCTTCGAGCGCGTCGGTCACCCCCGGCAAGGCCGGCGTGCCGTCGGCGGGGAGGAACTTGACGCCGTTGTACCCGGGCGGATTGTGCGACGCAGTCACCATCAGTCCCCCGGCGTACGCGCCAGTCGAGACGGTCCAGGCAAGCACCGGTGTCGGGCAGTCCCGCTCGGGGATTGTCACGTCCCGACCGTTCGCGACCAGTACTCGGAGGAGTTCCTCCGCGAACCCGCGGGAGTTTTCGCGGGCGTCGTATCCGACTGCGACGCCGCCTGTGGCGTCTGCGTCGTCGAGATAGGTCGCGACGGCCTGCGCGACCATCCGGACGCGTTCGGGGGTAAACAGCGGGAGCTTTGCTCGCCATCCGTCGGTACCGAAGCTGATCGCGTCGGCCGACTCGTCGGCGCTGCCCATGCCCGGTACTGCGGTCCATGCGATAAAAAGACTCCTATCGTCCGGGTCGCTCCCGGACACGAGTCAACGCCGCGCCCGGAGACCGGGGTTGCACGAACAGGGGGTGCACCGGGGCGGCTGTGACATTGGTGTGGTCAGGGGACGCCACGCGAACGTATCCAGCCAGGGTGGGGTCCGCGGAAGCGATGCGTACCAGTCAAGCGTTACGTGCACGCTCCTTCGCGACTTCCGCGATTCCCGCGTTTGCCGAACAGCTCGGACAGGCACGAACCCGTCCCAGTTTGTCGGCGAACACCCGGGCGAATCGGTCGGAAACGTGCGCGCCACAGTGGTCGCACCTAGGCATCGTATGGTTGGCCGGCCTCCTTCTGCCGGCACTTAACTTTCGATCGGTGTATGAATACATTTAGTGCCTACCATGTAAGGCATCCCGTACAATCGCCGTACTGCGTCGTGATAGTGGGGCGGAATCAGCCGGTTCCGCCGGTCACTCACAGCCGCGGGCCGCGTCGGTCAGCCGTGCGATTCGGGCGTTCGAAGGAGGACAGGTGTGCGAGGAGCGTCCGCGCACGGGTTGTGGGCCGTCCAGGCGTGTAGCGTACCTGTGAAACCCCGACAGACGGCCCGAGCACGCCCTGAAACGGGAAAGCTTATAAACGACCCTCTGGAACTCCTGCGTGTATATGGCAGACCTGATTGTCAAAGCTGCTGTGAAAGAAGAGCTCGATGAGATGAACGTCGCGTCAGACTTCTACGGCGCCCTCGACGACAGGGGGGAAGAACTGCTCGAGGACGCCGCCCGACGCGCGGAAGCAAACGACCGCAAGACGGTCCAGTCCCGCGACCTGTAGCGCGGTCACGTTTTCCCCGCCGGGGGGGTCGGTGCCCGGACCTCTCCACATACGGATGTCGGAGCTGCTCACGGCCCTACGTCCGGGGGTATGACATGACGCGAACGCCGTCGGCCGAGCCGACGTGAATCTCGTCTGCACAGTCGACGAACAGCCCGTGTGCGACGACGCCGGGGATCGCAGAGAGCGACCCGGCCAGGTCGCCGGGGTCGTCTATCGGCCCGAACGCACAGTCGAGCACGAGGTTGCCGTTGTCCGTCACGACGGGGCCGTCCTTGTGCCGGGCGGCCCTGAGCGTGGCATCGCCGCCGCGTTGCTCGACGGCCCTCGCGGCTGGCCCCCGCGCCGCCGGCAGCACCTCTACAGGGACGGGCTCATCGAGCACTCCGGTCTCCTTGCGCGGATCGACGACAACCAGGAGCCGTTCGGCCGCTGTGTCGACAACCTTCTCCCGGGCGTGGGCCGCCCCGCCGCCCTTGATGAGCTGGCCGTCGGCGACCTGATCCGCGCCGTCGATGGCGACGTCCGGATCCGCCGCGTCGATGCTCGTCAGCGGGATGCCCGCCTCCCGTGCGAGTTCACGGGCCCCGAACGAGGTCGGAATGCCGTCGACGTCCAGGCCGGCGTCGACGCGCTCGCCCAGCCGGCGGATGGCGTGGGCAGCCGTGCTGCCGGTGCCGAGGCCGACCGTCATCCCGTCCTCGACAGCCGCTGTGGCACTCCGCCCGGCACGGCGCTTCGCCGCCGCGATCTCGTCGTCGGTCATGGTTCCGTCTGCTTCCCGGCCCAGCAAAAGCCTTCCGCCCCCGTACCGCGGTCGGTTCGGGATCCGAGTCGATACTCTCCGGTTGCGGGGCCGAGCCGGTACGTTTAAGCGGCCGTCAGTCCCGGCATAGGGTATGAGTGATTCCGGGAGTCGACCGCTGGACGTGCTCGAAGCGTCCGTCGGGGGTATCGTCACCGTCCAACTGAAAGACGGAGACGTCTACGAGGGCCGCCTGGCCGGCTACGATCAGCACATGAACCTCGTCGTCGAAGACGACCAAGACACAACGATTATACGGGGCGACAACGTCGTTTCGATACGTCCATGACCTCCGGAACATCGAGTCAGGGCAAGAAAAACACCACCACGCACGTGACGTGTCGTCGGTGTGGAGAGCCGTCATACCACGTGAAAAAGAAGGTCTGTTCGTCGTGCGGGTTCGGTAAATCGGCAAAGCGCCGTGACTACGCCTGGGAAAGCAAAGCTGGCGAGTAAGATGCACGAGAAGTGCGGCGTCGTGGGCATCTCCCTGAACGGCAGGGAGGCCGCACGGCCGCTCTACTACTCTTTGTACGCGCTGCAACACCGCGGGCAGGAGTCCGCGGGTATCGTTACCCACGACGGCTTCCAGCAACACGAACACGTCGAGATGGGGCTCGTGGGTGACGCGTTCGACAGCGACGACCTGGACGCCCAGAACGGCCCCCAGGGTATCGGACACGTCCGGTATCCGACCGAAGGTGGCGTCAACGAGTGCTGTGCGCAGCCGTTCTCTGTGTCGTTCAAAAGCGGGTCACTGGGGCTGGCCCACAACGGCAACCTCGTCAACGCCGACGATGTACGCGAGGAGCTCGCCGGCCTGGGACACGCCTTCACTTCGTCTGGAGATACTGAGGTGATCGCACACGATCTGGCCCGCAACCTGCTCAAGGCGGACCTGGTGCGGGCAGTCAAGTCCACGATGGATCGGATCCACGGCTCCTACTCGCTGACAATCATGCACGACGAGACAGTGCTCGGCGTGCGGGATCCACAGGGCAACCGCCCGCTCTGTCTCGGTGAACTCGACGACGGGTACGTGATCGCTTCGGAGTCGGCGGCCGTCGACACGCTCGGCGGGGAGTTGATCCGTGACGTGGAACCCGGGGAACTGGTCGTCCTCAAACCGGAGGGCGCGGGCTACGACAGCTACCAGCTGATCGACGCCCCGCAGTCGGCGGGCTGCTTTTTCGAACACGTCTACTTCGCACGGCCGGACTCGGTTATCGACGGGGAGCTGGTGTACGACGTGCGCCGCGAACTCGGCCGCAGGCTCTGGGAGGAGTCGGGCATCGAGACCAACGTCGTGATGCCGGTTCCCGACTCCGGGCGGTCTTTCGCGTCGGGGTACGCGGAGGCCGCGAACGAAGCCGGCGCCGACACAGAGTTCGCCGAGGGGATGATGAAAAACCGGTACGTCGGCCGGACGTTCATCATGCCGACCCAGGACGAGCGCGAGCGGGCCGTCCGTCTGAAGCTCAACCCGATCAAGTCCACAGTCGAGGGCAAGTCGGTGACGCTCATCGACGACTCTATTGTCCGTGGGACGACCTCGACGCAGCTGATCTCGCTGCTGCGGGACGCCGGAGCCGGGGAGATCCACGTCCGGATCGGCTCGCCCCCGATTGTCGCCCCCTGCTACCTCGGCATCGATATGGCCTCCCGCGAGGAGCTCATCGCCGCGGATCTGACGGTCGACGAGATCGAAGACCGACTCGATGCAGACAGCCTCGGCTACCTCTCGATCGACGCCATCACCGAAGCGCTGAACCGGACGCGTACTGACCTCTGTCTCGGCTGTGTCACCGGCGAGTACCCGTACGACGTCGACGGGGAGGCGACGGACCGGGACGTGACGCGTCCGACTATCGGTTCCCCCACGACGAGCCACGGCGACTGATAGGTCGTGCGTGATTTGTTACCGCCAGGGAGTTACGATTCGTGAATTTCAGCCCACTCATCGGATGTGGCCCCGAAAATAGTCACGCACGACCCTATGATACTGATTGTTGGACTCCCCGGGATTCGGCGCGGCGTACTACGGGATATACCTGACATGTATGAGATGGTCGGGAGCCACTCCGCTGACGTGGCTCTACCGTTTCACTCCAGCCACCAGGCCGGGAGTCGATCAGAACAGCACGTACAAGAGGAGGTAGACGGCGATACCGAGCGTGAACGACACGAGCCAGAACAGCACCGCAATCCGGCCCACGCGCGGATGGTTCGTCCCGGGCAGCTCGGCGACGCTGTGAGTGACAGCGAGCAACAGGGTGTAGTAAACGAGCGGAACGCAGACCATCGCCAGCAGGATGTGAACTGCGAGCATGGGGAGATAGAAAAACTGCCTGAGCCACGTCGGGCCGGTGAACGTCGTCGGCCCCTCCAACGAGACGCGGTAGAGATACAGCACCAGAAACAGGGCGAACAGCCCCGTCGCGGCCAGCATAGCAGCACGGTGGCGCGTGACGTTTCCGCGCCGTATCGCCCGGACGCCCCCGAGGATCGTGACGATTGCACTGGCGCTGATGAGTGCGTTGAGATGCGGGACCGCTGTCACGAGCTTGTCGATCCGTGGAAGGGCGGATCCCGGGAGATAGCCCCCGACCGCGCCAAACACCAGCGCGAGCGACACGACGGTGAGTGCTCCGGTCAGCTCGGGGACACGTTCTCTGACCTGCTCCATGCACGTACGTTAGAACAGGATCGGCCTATCAGTTGTGTTCTCGATTTCCCTGTGGGGGTGGTGGACTGCTCCGGAGTAACATGTTTGGGTATCCCTTTTTATGATTCGACCCCTCGGTGGGAGTATGTCCTCCGCGAGTCCGCGCCTGCTCTCGGGTCGTCCGCTGATTCGG
Organism: Halobacteriales archaeon QH_10_65_19; assembly: GCA_003022085.1. The sequence continues at coordinate 5,842 of PXQK01000058.1, forward strand.
CGGGCG
>PXQK01000059.1 GCA_003022085.1 Halobacteriales archaeon QH_10_65_19
GCCCTCGACCGGTAATCCGTCGGAAGCTCCCGGCTCGTTCCCCATCTTGCACGCGGGGACGGCCGTCCCGAAAATAATCGCAACGGCCACTATCACTCGTCACGAGTCAGCGTACGGACTCACCACGACTTCGCGGATCCGCCCCGCGGTCACCTCGCCGACGCCCTCAGCCTCCATCAGCGCCTCCTCGTCGGCGGTCATCACTGCTTCGACGCTGCCGAGTTCCGCAAGCAGCGACCGGGCCGTGACGGGGCCGACCTCCGCGACCGAAGCGACGACGTACTCCTGCTGTTCGGTGAGCGTCTTCGACTGTTTCTCGCCGTGGACGCTCACCTCGCGGCGCTCGGTCTCCTGCTCGCGCGTCGCCAGCACCTCCAGCAGGTCAGCCGTCTCCGCCTCGTCGGCGGTCTGGAGGACACTCGCGCCGAAGTCGACCGCGAGCGAGGCGAGCGCACCGTTGATCGCCTTCGGGTGGACGTTGCGCCGGCTGTACAGCTCCTCGCCCTCGATGATCACGACCGGCCGGCCGTAGTGGCGGGCGGCGTCGCCGACCTGCTCGAACAGCGAGCGGTCGCCGCCGGTCAGCGTCGAGAGGAAGTCCTCGACGGTCTTGCGCTCCACGACAACGCGGTCCGAGCAGATGTAGTCCCCGACTGCGAGCGTCTCCAGTCGGGTCTCGACCCCCTCTCGCGTCGAGAGATCCCGCGCGATTGCAGCGTCGAGCTCCCGCTGGTCGATCACAACCTCCACGTCGTCACTGTCCCTCCCGGCGGTGGCGACCCCGCTCTCGCTCTCGCTCCCGTCTCCGCCGTCACCGGAGTCAGCCGCCCCGTCGGAGTCGCTCGTCGCCCCGGAGCCGCCGGCGAAGGCGTCCAGCCCCGCCTGGCCGTCCGACGTCTCGTTGCTCCGCTGTTCACTGTCGGCCGCCTCCGTGTTCGACTCGCCGTCACCGGCATCCGCCTCGGCCGGGATGTCGTCGAGTGCAACCTGTGGGCGGAGGCGCGACTCGATGTCGCCGGCGGCGTTTTTCAGCAGGCGGAGCTCCTTTTGCATCCGTTTCTCGTCCTGCCGGGCCTTCCAGAAGTAGGCCTCGTCGCGGGTGTCCTCGGCGAGCAACACGACCACGCGGCCCTCGGTCTGGCGGCCGGTCCGGCCCTTGCGCTGGATCGAGCGAATGGCGGTCGGCACCGGCTCGTAGAACAACACGAGATCCACCTCGGGGACGTCCAGCCCTTCCTCGGCGACCGAGGTCGAGACCAGCACCTCGAACTCGCCGGCGCGGAACCGCTCCAGTGTGTCCTGCTGCTGGACCTGTGTCATCCCGTCGCTGCCCTCGGTGTCGGACTGGCCGACGAACCGTTCGGTCGCGAAGTGCTCCGAGAGAAACTCCGTCAGCGTCTCGGCGGTGTCCCGCGACTCGGTGAAGAGGATGACGCGCTCTCCACCTTCGATCCCGAGGGTCTCTGCGATGAGCATCCGTGCACGCCTGAACTTCGGGTGGAGGTCGTCGTACGCCTCGGCCGTGCGGACAGCCCCGCGGACCCGGGGTTCGGAGATCATCCGCTGGTCGGCCTTGGAGGCACCCGACGAGCGGGCGGCCTCTGTCTGGCGCTCCATGTACCGACGGAACGACTCGATGCTCTGTGTCTCGACGTACGTCAGGGCAGTACGGAGCTTGCGTACCTCCGCGAGCAGGCTCATCCCCTTGTACCCCTCCGATTTGTCGGCGTTCATCAGCTCCTGAACCTTTCCCTGGATCCGCTGGATCTCCCGCTCGGAGATGTCCGCCTGCGTGGTGGTGGTGACGCCGAGTTCCTTCAGCGTCGCCATCCGGTCCTCGACGACCTCCTGGAGGGCGTCCCGCACCTCGAGGACCGTCTCTGGAAGGTCGATACGCTTCCACTCGACGCTCGTCTCGTGGGTGTAGGCCGCCACGTCGGCGTCCTCCTCTGTCATCACCTCCACGTTCCCGATACCGAGGTTCCCACAGACCTCGAGGATCGCCTCCTCGTCGTCGCCGGGGGAGGCGCTCATACCCGTCACCAGCGGGTCGTCGGCGTCGGCGTGGTAGCGCTCGGCGATGTAGTTGTAGGCGTACTCCCCGGTCGCGCGGTGACACTCGTCGAAGATGCAGTGGGTGACGTCCGCGAGTGAGATCCGGTTGCCCACGAGGTCGTTCTCGACGACCTGTGGCGTGGCGATGACGACCCGCGCGTCATCCCAGTGGTCGGCCCGGTCGTCGGGACGGACCTCGCCGGTGAACACCGCGACCTCGTCGTCGGGGACCTGGAGCGCCTCTCGGTAGAAGTCGGCGTGCTGTGCCACGAGGGGCTTGGTCGGCGCGAGCAACAGCGCCCTGCCGCCGACCTCGTGGAGCCGCGACGCGGTCACGAGCAGGCTTACGGCCGTCTTTCCCAGCCCCGTCGGGAGACAAACAAGGCTGTGGGTGTCGAGCGCGCGCTCCGCGAGTGTCACCTGGTACTCGCGGCGCTCGAGCAGACCCGGTGTCACGAGCGGCCAGTCGACTGTCCCGCCGGCCTCGGCGTCGGCTGCCGTCATCGGCCTTCTCTTCGCCTTTCTGACGGTTAAGGATTCGCGTAGCGGGGTGAAAGTGGTCCAGCCAGTGTCGGGATCACGGGACAGAAACGGAACGTGCCGGTCCTGGCAGAGCCGGACCATCACTCGCCTTCGAGCGCCGCGTCGCGGAGCTCCCGACAGCGGTCCGTCTCGACGGTCAGGTCGGATACGGCCGTCGGCGAGAGGTCCTCGTCGACGGCGACAAACACGAAGTAGGAGTCGGTGGTCTGCTCGCGGTCGCCGGTCCGGGGATCCTCGTTGAAGGCCCGCAGGCGGACGCGGATGCTGGTCCGGCCAGTGGCGTAGGCGTAGGACTCTATGACGCAGGTGTTGCCCTGCGGGATCGGCCGGGAGAAGTCCAGCTTGTTGATGTAGGCAGTGACGCAGTTCCGGCCGGCGTGCCGCATCGCGCTCATCGCGCCGACCTCGTCCATCCACTTGACCACGTTTCCGCCGTGGGCGGTGTGGTAGTTGTTGGTGTCGTCGGGCTGAACCCGCTCGCGGTTCTCGATGTACGTCCCGCTGACAGTTGTCATAGGAACCGGTGTCGGAGGCAGTTGTGAAAAATCCTGGCAGCGACGGTCCGGGCAGACGGCACTCCGGGATACTAGATCGCCACACCGTCGATATCGATGACGGTCCCGTCGCGGGCAGTGCCGCGGATCAGGCCGAGCGCGACCGCGACGTCCCTGATAGCCGGGGGATCGATCCGGTTGAACGCCCGGATGTCGTCGTTGGCGTCCCGGAGAGAGTCGTTTGCGGCCTCCCGGTCGTCGTCGGCAGCGGCGCGCGCCGCCAGCAGCATCGACGACGCGAACGACACTGCGAGCGTCATACGTTCGTGGATCCGGTCGAGGTGATCCCGGACCCCGTCGAGGTCGACCGTCTCTGCGCGGGGGTGTCCGTCGAACGTGTCCGTTCGATCCCGGCTGTCAGCGATCAACGTCTCAGCTGTGGAGAACGAGCCGTAGGCGTCATGGAACCCATCGGTCGCATCGGCGTAGCTCTCGGCCCGCCAGGCAGCTGTTCCGTCGGTGAACCAGTCGGTCGCCTCGGCACTGCGTTCCTGGGCGTCAAGCACTGTTTCCAGTATCTCGGTCCGGACGTCGTACAGCGGGATGCGGTCCTCCGGTCGGTTGGACATGATCTTGCGGGGCTCGTCGTCGTGGCCCAGCCCGAGGACGTGACCGATCTCGTGTTGGGTCGTGATGCGGACCTCGCCGTACGGGCGGGCGCCAGCGACGACACTGATTGGGATCGGGTCCGGCACTCTGCTTCCCGGCCCCAGCACCGGCGCACAGCCCAGCACCCGTTCGCTGTAGCCGTCAACGCCCCGGCAGCTGCTCGGGTCGTCGGCGTACTCGACGACGATGTCCGGCTCCTCGTCCACGAACTCGAAGGCGACGTCGAACCCGACGTACTCCTGGCTGTTCGTCTCCCAGAACGTCAGCGCTTCCCAGGCGTTGGTCTCGACGTCGTGGCCGGTGGTGCTCTGCTCGTCGACCCGCACTGTCGCCGTCTCGTCGGCCAGCGGGTGCCGTGGCTCCTCCTCCTGAAACAGCTGTTCGAGCGCTGTACAGCCGGCGAGCGTCGGGAGGGGTCCCGCGGCGGCGACTGCGAGATACCGGCGGCGGCGCATCTACCCGACGGTCGGACAGCCAGCAACGAGTATCTTCCGCCATCCGGGCGTCGAGCAACCGTGTTTTTTCCCACAGCCCCGCGTAGGGAGGGTATGAGTCTCGAAGCAACGCTCGACGCGGGCGTCGACGGGGCCGTCGAGTTCGAGTTCAGCGTGCGCAACACCGGCGATTCACCGGTCGAACTGCAGTTCCGGAGCGGCAAGGTCGCGGACGTCGCCGTCTTCGACGACGGAGAGGAGGTCTGGCGCTGGAGTGACGGCCGCATGTTCACGCAGGCGCTGCACTCACAGACGCTGGACCCGGGCGAGTCGGACAGCCACCAGTTTACCTGGAATGACCCCGAGCCCGGAACTTACACCGCTGAGGGAACGCTCGCAGCCGAGCAGGACGCCAAAGCGACGACGAGCGTGACGGTCTGACTCCGCACGTCTCCGGCCGGCAACGACGTGATAACCATTTTATACCGGCTCGTCAAATGATGAGGTATGAAAGGACGCATCAAGCGTGCACTGAATCGAGCGCGGTACGCGGCAATCGGCGCAGCCGCCGGCGGGGCAATCGGTGGACTGTTCAGCAAGAACACCGCGAGTACCGGCGCGGCAACCGGCGCGCTCCTCGGGGCGACGTTCGCGGAGAAACGCGCCTCGGCCGGCGGCTGGATCGAGACTATCAGAGGCAGCGACGACGACGAGAGCTCGCCCGTCGACGGCGTCGTCGAGAAGGTACAGTCCCGGAGGAAAGGCGCAGGATCGGACTGACGCCCTCGGTGTCCGCCGGCTGCCTTGCTATCGGGTAGCACTGTAGACTGGTAAGCGGGAAGCGGAGCAACCCGTGAACGGTCCGAGCAACGCTGTCTCCCGTTCCAATACTGGCGGGCGAAAATCCTGTGGATTTTCGTCCGTCAGTATCAGTTCTCGGTCGTCCACTGCTCTTTCCGCCGCTGGTACTCCTCGTCGTTTCGCACCTGGTCCAGATACTCGCGGTACACCTGCGATATCTCGTACTTCTCCTCGTCGTACCACTCCTGGGGCTCGCGTTCGGTGCCGTCGTCGTCGTACTTGCGGCCGCCGGGGTACTTCGCGTACCGCAGGCTCCGTGTCCACCCCATCTGGAGGTACTTTCTGGACATATCCATGCCGGGGAACTCGTCGTTTCGCCTGTACTGCTCGAACTGTTCGTAGATGCGCTCGGCCGCCTGTTCGGCCTCGTCGAGGCTCTTGATCGTCCACAGGTCGAGCAGTTCCTCCTTGTACGGCTGCACTTTGAATGCGCCCTCCTCGCCGCGGCCGATCTCGTACTCCTCCGGGTGCTCGCGGAAGTTGACGTCGTACTCGGGGTCGTCTCCCATCCGACGCTGGTAGGGCCTGGACTCGCCTAAGTGTCACGTTCGTCGGCCCTATCCCAGTCTGTAGCGGCCGTTCGAGGTACAGGCACGTACTCCCGGCCGCGTATAGTAACTCAGGGAAGCTTTGAGGAACTCGGCATGACGGTCACACAGCAGGTGTGTGGACTGAAAGCCCCAGGTCGCTCTCGATCCCGCCCGTGTCTGCTGTGTTGCCGGCCGAGACGCGGTGGCTGGCTGAATTGGCACGTGGGCGGGGATGGAAGGAG
>PXQK01000060.1:0-9030 GCA_003022085.1 Halobacteriales archaeon QH_10_65_19
AGTACGACGAGGGAGTATTTTGTTAAGAGCATTGTTACGGGAGTAAGGCCGATCTTATGAGGTGGGTGAAGTACCTCGGGGTTGAGCCCCGAGGCACTCTGCCTGCTTTCTCTGTAGACCCCACGGCAACCGGCCGTAGCCCTCCGGTTCGGGTTACCGGTGGATCTCAACGTTCTCCAGGTATACGTCCGTTTTGGGTTTGTCGTTGCGGTCGGTTTCGACGTTGCCGACCTCCCTGACGACGTCCATGCCGTCGATCACCTCGCCGAAGACGGCGTGGCGGTCGTCGAGGTGTGGCTGGGCGTCGAGCGTAATGAAAAACTGCGATCCGTTGGTGTCGGGGCCGCTGTTGGCCATCGAGACAATCCCGGGGCCGTCGTGTCGCAGGTCGTCGTGGAACTCGTCGTCGAACTCGTAGCCGGGGCCGCCGCGGCCGGTGCCGGTCGGGTCGCCGGTCTGGATCATGAACCCCTCGATAACGCGGTGGAACAGCACGTTGTCGTACAGCGGGCCGTCCATCCGTTCGCCGGTCTCGGGGTGTGTCCACTCGCGCTCTCCGGTCGCCAACCCGACGAAGTTCTCGACCGTCCGGGGCGCTCTCTCCTCGAACAGTTGGATCTCGATCTTTCCCTTCGACGTCTCGAGCGTCGCTGTCAGGTCGCTCATACCTTCAGTGGGCGCCCGAGGCTGAAATGCGTGCTGCTTTCCGTTTCAGTTTCCAAAAACGTTCACACAAATTATATATCTTCGTAAAAATGCGACATGCATGAGTTCGGAGAACGGCGAGATATATCATGCACGACGAGTGCGACGCAGAGTGGGTACGTCCGAAGCCGGCCCGCGACGCGATCGTGTCGGTGCTCACGGAGGTGACAGAGATCGAGGCGGAGACAGTCGACGAGCTGGACACCTATCTCGACCCGGACGCTCTGCGGGCGGTCAACCGACAGGCGCTTTTCGGTCGACCCCGAACAGCCGCTGTGACTCCGAGCCGTCGGGACCGGGCGGTGCTTTCGGGCGTCGTGTTCGCGGTGCTGTTCGCACAGGTGCTGCTGTACCCGGGGATTCCGGACCTCGTAGTGGCACTCGGTGGGACGCCGGCAGCGTGGGACGGCGACGTCGGTGCGATTCTGGACGCCGGCAAGTGGTTTCTGACCGTCGAATTCCTGGGTTTCGTGCTCTGTGCCGGCCTCTGGGGCGCGTTCAGCGACGCGACGGGCAGACGGACGCCACTGATCGTCGCCGGCGCAGTCGTCGGTGCTGCCGGCTACCTCTCACTCGGGGTGTTGGGTTCGTTCGGCACCGTCCCCTACGGGGGTATCCTCGCGGTCCGGTTTCTCCAGGGGGTTGCGACAATCGGCGCGTTCTCGCTCGCAATCACGACGCTGATGGACCTAGAGGGGGGCCAGGGCGCGAACATGGGTGCAGCGGGCCTCGCAATCGGGGGTGGGACCGCACTGGGTTCGCCCGTCGGCGGCGCGCTGTACAGCCTCGGCCCCCTCGTTCCCCTGTACGCCGCGGCCGCCGTGCTGATCGTCGTGGGGCTGCTCTCGATGCTCGCAACGGATCGGGCGCCGACCCCGGCCCGCCGGAGTCCGGCCGCGGTCCTGCGCGGGCTCCAGGGACGACCGTCGCTCGCTGTCCCCTTCGCGTTCGGCTTCGTCGACCGGCTCACGGCCGGCTTCTTCGCGCTCGTGGGGACAGTCTACTTCCAGTCGGCGTTCGACCTCGGCGCCGGGGCGACAGGGGTTTTGCTCGGTGCGTTTTTCCTCCCGTTCGCGCTGCTGCAGTACCCGTTCGGCCGACTCTCGGACCGGATCGGCCGGGTGATCCCCGTCGCGGCCGGCTCCCTCGGTTACGGGTTCGCGGTGATCGGCGTCTACTACGCCCCGACCCCGCCGGCCGCGGGCGGCGCAATGCTGCTCGTCGGAGTGGTCGGCGCGCTTGTCGCCCCGGCGACGATGGCGCTGGTGTCTGATCTCGCTGCGCCAGAGCAACGCGGCGTGGCGATGGGCGGGTTCAACGTTTTCGGGAGCCTGGGCTTTCTGTCCGGGATTGTCGGCGGCGCGACGGTCGCCGGGGCTGTCGGGTTCCGGGCTGCGTTTTTCGCTGTCGGGTTTGCCGAGATTGCGCTCGCTGTTGTGCTGTTTCCGGTGTTGCTCCGGCTGGACGTTCCTGTCGGACGGGGCGAGTCCGTGGATGGCGGGTAACCGACCCCACCCTACTTCGCTCACTCTGACATCAGTATCAGGCAACCACCTCGACGTGCAGCGGCGGTGAGAGCCACACCTCCTCGCCGTCGTGCAGGAGCTGTGCGTAGAGTACTCCTCTCCCCGCGGCGGTGCCGTGGACGGTGAGGATGTTCTCGAACACCTCGACCTCGATGAGGTCCGCCGGGGTGTCCTCGCCGCGCAGGACGTCGAACTGGTAGGGTGCGTCTCCGCCGATCGAGAGAGGCTCTCGCTCCCGATCGAGGGCGATAAACCGCAGCGATCGGAAGCTGTCGAGTGGCACCTCCAGGGGCTGTGCGTGCCAGTGGGCGTGCTCCTCGTGCCAGTGGACCTCGACGGCGCCCTTCTCGGTCTCGACGTCGACAAACCGTGCGGGAAAGACCGACGTCAGCGCCCGGCCGTTCAGCCGGAGATCCGGGTGGACCCCCTCCTCTTTTTCGTCCTCTGCGTTTTCTTCGTCGTCGCCACCCCCGCCGCCGCCCACACAGCCGGCGAGCGCCCCGGGAGCGAGGGCGGCCATCCCCGCCAGAACCCGTCGGCGAGTCGGGCTCATGATACCTCGACGTCCATCGGGGGCATATCGAGGAATGCGGTTTCGTAGCCCCGGTGGCGGGCAACCTGTGGCGGCGATTCGACGACCAGTTCCAGCCGGTCGCCCGCCGAGAGGTCGCCCGCGACCCCGTAGTGGTGCCCCAGATTGCTGTCGAGCGTCTGTACCAGTTCCCCCTCCAGCGCGCCGGCGACCGACAGCGCCATGTCCGCAAGCGGCACACGGTTGTACGGCGTCCGCGGCGAGACCAGCAGGTAGCCCGCAGAGCCCTCGGTCAGCCGCGTCTCCGGGAGGTGCCTGACGACGAACGCCGCGTCACCGCTGGTCGGTGTCCCGAGGGCCTGGCCCGGATACGCCTCCGCCGGCTGCAGCGACGAGAACGGCATCATCGTCTCCATGCCACCCATCCCGGCCATCGGTTCGAGCGCGCCGGGCTCGCCCCAGCGGTCCTCGGAGAGGTACTCGACGCCGTCGACGACCGACTCCTGGAACTCGCGGTCGAACTCGAACTCGAAGGTCACGGTCTGTGGCTCCGCGAAGCGGTCGGCGAACGCCCCCGTCGTGCGGACGGTGTCGCTTCCGATCGGGGTCAGGTCGAACTCGACGGTGTAGGTGTCCTGCTCGGGCAGGCCGACGTTGTCCCCGAAGTGAAACCCCATGGTCTGGGAGATCATCGGCCACGGGGCCCGCTGGTCGACCAGGTCGCCGTCGCGCAGGATCCGCACCTGGGACCCGGTATCGACCGGGAGCACCTCGCCGGTGTCGGCGTCCCAGACCGTCATCATCAGGTGGACGCCAGACAGATCCGGCGCCACCTCCTCGCGCTCTGTGCCGGTGACCAGCCAGAACTTGTGGGGGTAGGTGAGCATCGGCGTGACTGTGTACTCTCCGGCCTCGACCGGCGTGAGGTGCTCCATCGCTTCGCGGTGGGTCGGAAGGTACACCGCCTCGGGCGGGTTCTCGACCTCCGGGACGGTCGGCGCGTTCGAGTCCTCGAGGACGTCGGGCGAGGAGGGCTCGCCGTCAGTCTCACCGCCGTCACTGGGGTTCTCGTTGTTGCTGTTCTCGTCGCCATCGTCGCCGAGGCAGCCTGCGAGCGCGCCCGTGACGGCCACACTCGCCGCGAGAAACGCGCGTCTGGAAAGCGGGTTCGTCCTGCGTCCGGTAGGGTGTCGTGTCATGAGTATCGTCTGAGCTGTGGGGTCCGTCTACGCCTCCGGCAGCGCACGGCTGTCGCGGGGCGGAATCAGAAAGTTGCCGCGCCGCTTTACGAAGATGTACTGGAGGATGCCGTTGTTGAGCCGCTGGCCGACGCCCTCGCCGGCGAGGTCCTCGCCCGCTATCGCCTCGCGTGCCCGGACGAAGTCGCCGATTGTCCGCCCCAGAGCCAGGAAATGCACACCGGGCACGTCGTTGTCGACAGTGTTGAAATCCCGTCGCAGCAGCGGCGGCGTCCCGTCGGGGTCGCGGGCGCGGGCGGCCTTCTGGGCGTGGCCGACCATGCCGCGCTCGCGGGCGTACTGTTCGGTCTGGTCGGCAATCTCGCCGGCAACTCCCGTCGACGTGCCGAGCTTCTCGCCGATGTCGCCGGCCAGTTTTTCCTCTGCGTGTTCCGGGCTGTAGATCTTCGAGACCCGCTGGAAGTGGTTATCCTGTTCGAACCACGTCTGTAGCTGTAGCGTGAGCGACTCGACGTGCATCGTCGTTCCCCCAGCGTACGGACCGTTCCTGATTGTCACGCGGTCCTCGGGTGCCTGGCTCTCTGCGAACCCGGAGCGAAAGCCCATGAAAAACGGCGCCTCCTCGGGGATCGACTCGGGAACGCCGTCGAGGTCGGTGTACTCGGCCGGCAACCCGGGACCGACGAAGCCGGTCCGCCGCGGCTCGGCGCGCTCGAAAACGCCTGCCAGGGTCGCATCCATCGCGACGCTGTTTGGCTCCTCTATCTCGCCCAGTAGTGCCTCCTCTGCTTCTAGAACCACGGCGGGGTCCTCGCTAGCGAGGTGAACCATCGCGTCGAACCCGTCGAAGTCGGGCGATTCAAGCGTCGTGATCGCCTCGGGTTCGGGGAGTGGTGGTTCGACGCCGACCTGCGTGAAGTACGCTGGCGTGTAGCCGACGGTGAACAGCAGTCCCTCGGGGTCGTAGGCGTAGGCACGTTCCAGCGACCGGAGCGCCGTCTCGACCGTTCCGCGGGCGTCGGTGCCGGGGTCGACCGACAGGTCCAGGGGAACCAGCACGTGGTGTTCCGGCGGCAGCGGGTTCCCGTCGTCGTCCCGGCGGAGGACGTCGTTCCAGGCGTGCTGGCGGGCAGGCCGTTCTGCGGGGTCACCCGTCGGGACGGCTTCATCCTCCTCGCCGTCGCTGCCGGTGACGTCGAGACACGCCGAGAGCGCAGCTGTCCCGCCCGCGGCGACGAGACACCGGAGGTAGTCGCGTCTCTGGAGGTCGTCGGGATCGGGGAGATCCATCTGCTTGCTGTTCGATTTCTACACTTTTTCATATTGCGGTCCCGTGCGCCGCCCGAACACACGCGGCGGGGACTTGACCTCCTCTCTGCCCTGAAGGGCGGAGATTCCTCCGTGGGGAATCCTGCCTGCCTGAGTCCCCCGGCTGTGAACGTACGGGTTCGCTGACGCACCTTCAGCCCTCGAAGTGAGGGTGTGGCGTGTTGACTTGCTGTATCCGCTCGGTGTTGCCCTCCGTTCTGGAGTGGCACTCACAGGCGTCCAGCACAGTGAGCACCAGGCCGGGCCATAGTGACTCAGGGAAGAAATAGAGGAATTCCGAAGGGGAAGCCCCCGGCTGCTCGGCTCGGGGGCCTCGCTGCAGTCCTCGCTCTCCGCACCGCCCGCTGCGGTCCTTACATCGGCCGCCGTCGCCGAGCAGCCGGCCCCTTCCGGTCCCACCCATGTTCTTACTTCAGTCGGCCATCGCACATCGGCCGGGGACACAGCCGACACGGGTGGGGTTGGAAGGGGCAGGTCGCTCGATCCATCCCGGGCGTTCACGGCGAGAGCCGTGAGCTCGGGAAGCTTCAACACGGCTGGGTTACCTCCTGGTCAGTTCCTCACAAACTTCTCCAAAGTACTACGGCCCGACTCCCCGGTTGCAGCCACCGCTGGGGGAGTCCTATCGTGACATGCCAACTTGCTGCCGGTTGGGCTGGGAAGGTGTGTGAGTGTGAGTGTGCAGACCCACTCGTAGCCAGCTTGAGCATGAGCAGGTTCCCCGCAGCAGCATGTCGCATGTCTACTATCATATTCTCTGTCGGGAAGTATAAGTGGTGGGACACGAGGCTTTCGCCTTGACTTTCCGTAACTTCGACGACGCCGGCCTCGTCGAGAGCAGGATTACCCGGTGGGCATCCCGAGCGGATCCCAGAACGGCAGTCCGGGATGTGGGATGTGGTAGCCGAGGCTCATCAGGCCGTGAGCGAACAGCACGTAGCCCAGCGCCAGGAAGACGACGCCTAGCACGCGGTGGAGGCGGCGCCGGTGGACCGCGTCGACACTCTCGATGATGGTTCCGTAGGCGAACACCGCAGGGATGGTCCCGAGGCCGAGCGCGGCGAGCGCGACGGCGCCGGCGACCGCCGAGCCGCTGGCGAACGCGTAGAGGTATGCCGGGTAGAGGATCGGACACGGCAGCAGGCCGTGCATCGCGCCGAGACCGACGATGCCCGGGCCGCTGGCCAGCCGCTCGACCCAGTCGGTCAGCCGGCTCATCACCCGGCCGGTTCCCGGCAACTGTATTCCGACGGAAATCCGGCCGAGCACGTAGTGGCCGCCGATCACGATCACCGCCGCGCCGATGCCGACGCCGACAACCCCGCGGACAGTCTCTGCCGTCGCCGTCACCTCGCCGAGACCGAGAAAGACCAGCCCGCCGAGTGCGCCCATCAGCGCGCCGAGCAGCGTGTAGCTCGTTGCCCTGCCGACGTTGAACAGCGCGTGCTGGCGGACCTCGAACGGCGTGAGGTGCGATCCGCGACCGCGGCCCCGCTTGCGGTGGCCGGCAGCCTCTGTGCCCCCGTCGGCCCGTTTCGGGTCCATCCTGCTCGCGTAGATCGTCACGAGCGGGCCGCACATCCCGATGCAGTGGGCACCGCCGAGTAGTCCGACCAGAAAGAACAGCGCGACGTCGGTTCCAAAGATCGTTGACAGTGCCATCTATGTGGAGTTGGGACCGTCTCCACATAGTCCCGTCGGTGCGGGCGACGACGCGGGGGGACCGGGCGTGCTGTTCGCCACGGGAGGTGCCGGTATTTATACTCGACACGGAACAAGCAGGGGTATGTCACTGGATAGATTCAGTACCGGGAACGAAGAACTCGATCCCGGCGTTGGCGAGGTCGAAACCGCGGAACTGGTCGTCGAGGACGACGTACTCGTGAAAGCGTTCGCGCTCGGCCCGGGATCGACACTCGAACCACACGAACACGAGGGCAGCACCAACGTGTTTCACGTCCTCGAGGGTACCGTCACCGTCCTGCAGGGCGAGGAGGACGGCGAACGCGAGGACGTCGATGCGCCCGGCGTGGTGTTGCACGAGCGCGGCGTCGTCCACGGCGCCCGCAACGACACCGACGAAACTGTCATTTTCACCGCGAGCCTCTCTCCCCTGCCCTCCTGATACTGTCGGAGAAAAATCCTGGCGGATTTTCGCCGCCAGTATTGCGACGAGTTGCCGATGCGTCCGGGCGCTCATCACCGGCCTGTCGGCCGGTTCTTCGCGCCCTCTGTTTCCGACAACTGTCACGTAAGCTGTTCACGTACTTTTGTCTGTCAGTATGAATCACTATCAGATGCGCCTTACAGGAGGTCGTACTCGTCGAGCCGGTCGACAGCCTCCCGCAGCCGTTCCGTGCTGTTCGCGTACGAGAGTCGGGCGTAGCCCGGCGTCCCGAACGCACTCCCCGGGACGGTCGCGACGTGTGCGTCGCTGATTGCCTCGTCGCACCACGCCTGGTCGTCGTCGGCGACGGGCAGCATCATGTAGAACGCGCCCTGGGGTTCCACGACGTCGACGCCGCGGTCGGCGAACTCCGCGAGCAGCATGTCTCGGCGCTTTTCGAAGGCGGCGCGCATCTCCTCGACAGCCTTGTCGGTGTTCTCGAGCGCTTCGACCCCCGCGTGCTGGACGAAGCTGGTCGCACACGAGACCGAGTGGCCGTGGATCTTCCCGGCCTGCTCGACGAGCGACTCGGGGCCGGCGAAGTAGCCGAGCCGCCAGCCGGTCATCGCGTAGGCCTTCGAGAACCCGTTGAGGGTGATCGTCCGGTCTTCCATCCCCGGGAGCGTCCCCAGGCTCGTCGCGGTCGTGTCGTAGGTGATCTTCTTGTAGATTTCGTCGGAGATGACCGTCACGTCGTGCTCGACCGCGAGGTCGCGGACCCCCTCGAGGGCGGCGTCCGAGTAGACCGCGCCGTGGGGGTTGCCCGGCGAGTTGACCACCAGCAGCGTCGTCTCGTCGGTCACGACGCCCGCGAGGTCGTCGAGCGCCGGTTCGAGCGCGAAGTCGTAGCGGGCGGTGTCGACCCGCGACACGTCGCCGCCGGCGATCTTCGCCATCGCCTCGTAGGAGACCCACGCCGGGTCGAGCAGTACGGTCTCGTCGCCGTCGTCGATCAGCGCCTGGAACGCCTCGAACAGCGCCTGCTTGCCGCCGGGCGTGACCATGATGTTCTCCGGTTCGTACTGGTCGAGGCCGTCGTCGGCGAGTTTCTCGGCGATCGCTTCGCGCAGTGCCGGAATGCCAGGCGACGGTGTGTAGCCGGTCTCGCCAGCAGCCAGGGCCTCCTCCGCGGCGTGCTTGATGTTTTCGGGCGTGTCGAAGTCCGGTTCACCGACGCTCAGGTCGACGACGTCGACGCCCTCGGCCTCCAGTTTTGCCGCCGTGTTACTGATCGCGAGCGTGGCGCTCGGCGACACTCTCTTTACCCGTTCCGCGAACGTGAGTTGTGCTGTCATTGTCAGTCGATGGTGGGTCGTAGTTGTCAGTCAGCTTCTTCGAGTGCATCGGTCGTGTCGATGGCGCTGTCGACAGCAGTCGCGCCGTGGTCGACCCGCGCCCGCGCCTCGTCGTGGCTCATGCCCGGGCCGATGATGCCGAGCGCGACCGGTGTGTCCCGGTCGAGGCTGACGTCGGTCAGCCCCTGTGCGGCGGCGTCGGCGATCACCTGGTCGTGGTCCGTGTCACCGGTGATGATCGCGCCCAGCGCGACCACCGCGTCGATCCCCTCTCGTC
>PXQK01000060.1:9042-9597 GCA_003022085.1 Halobacteriales archaeon QH_10_65_19
GACGAAGCCGAGCCGTACCATGTCTAGAAGCGGGGGTTGCGCCGGTAAAAGGTCTACCGGTACCGTTTTTCGACCTCGAGATTGTCACGGCCGATACTTGTGTCTCTTGAGCTTCCCGAGCTCACGGCTCTCGCCGTGAACGCCTGGGACGGATCGAGCGGTCGGGGGCTTCCTCCAGCTACCTGCCAGTTCAAATTCTTTTCTGAAGTACTACCGCCGTGGGCTCGGAAATCTCCGATTCCCGGTGCTCGGCGACGTCGGCCGAGATTTGTATTGGCGTTCCGGGTCGGCGGTCTTGTGAACCGTTCCCGTGTGACAGTGTCGTAGTAGCAAGCCTTTTGTTCACGCTCCAATCGACTACAGGCATGAGTAGCCCCAACGCAGTGCTCGACATCCTCCGCACGGACGGTCGAGCGAGTACCGAAGATATCGCACGGCAGACCAACACCGACCCCGAAACAGTCGAGGAGATCATCGGGGAACTGGAGGATACGGGCGTTATCCGGGGGTACCGGGCAGTGATCGACCGGGACAAACTCGACGACCAGCCCGTCC
>PXQK01000061.1 GCA_003022085.1 Halobacteriales archaeon QH_10_65_19
CGTCTGCCAGGCGTCTGACAGCCACGTCACACTTAAGCCGTCCACTCTGTTCAGTGGAGGTATGACCAACGGCGAGGGCAGCGACGGTGCGGCGACCGAGACCGTCCCGATCGAAGCGGCGCTGTCGAGCGAGCTGCTGCGGGAGATCGACGAGTTCGCGGCAAACCACGGGTACGAGAGCCCCGACGCCGTCGTCGCCGCGGCGCTCGCGCGACGGGCCGACGAGTAGCCCCGCTGATACTGGTGGCTGTACGTACGTGAAATTCGAACGTTGCAGAATCCGCCACGTTGAAGCCCCCCGGCCGCAAGCTACTCCACATGACACGCTCCGTCTGGCTCAAAGCGGACGACGAGGTCGGCGACTGGGAGGCCCGGAAACGACGCATCACCGCCGGACTGGAGGCGGGGGTCGACTGGGTCCTGGTCGACGAGCGCGACGTCGAGCGGGTTCGGGAACTCGGCGCGGTCAACGTCGCAGCCTTCGCCGGCGAGGACGTCCACGTCATGGAGGCTGAATCGAAGGAGAGCGAGGCCGACGTCACGGTCGTCGGCAAGGACGCCGAGGGCGACGGCACGGTCGACCTGCCGCCGGATCTCTCGGGATCGGCGGATCTCTCGGCGCTCCGCCGCGAGGACAGCGACATCACCGCGGGGTACGTCCACATCCGGGGGCCCGACTACGAGACGTTCGCCGAGGAGGTCGCCACGGCGGCCGAGTACACCATCGTCGTCGGCGAGGACTGGCGGATCATCCCGCGACGCTGATCGCCGGCGTCCGGGACGCCGCGGAGGCCCAGACCGCCTACGAGACGCTCGAAATCGGCGCCGACGCGGTGCTTCTGGACACCGACGACCCCGACGAGATCCGCAAGACTGTCGAGGTGCGCGACGAGGCGGGCCGCGAACAGCTCTCGCTGCAGTGGGCCACCGTCACGGAGATCGAGCAAACCGGATCGGCCGACCGGGTCTGTATCGACACCGGCTCGCTGATGGACGACGACGAAGGGATGCTGGTCGGTTCGTTGTCCCGCGGGCTGTTTTTCGTCCACGCGGAAACGGCGGAGTCGCCGTACGTCGACTCCCGCCCGTTCCGGGTCAACGCCGGCGCGGTCCACGCCTACGTCCGGGGGCCGGACGGGGAGACGAGCTACCTCTCGGAGCTGGGAAGCGGCGACGAGGTCCAGGTCCTCGACACCGACGGCAACACCAGGGAGGCCATCGTCGGCCGCTCGAAGATCGAAAAGCGCCCGATGTTCCGGATCCAGGCCGAACTGGAGACCGGGGACAGCGCCGCCGCGAGCGGAGGCTCGGACGGCGCAGACGCGTCCTCCGGCGACCGAATCGAGACGCTCCTCCAGAACGCCGAGACGATCAAGGTGCACACACGGCACGGCCGCCGTGCAGTCACCGACCTCGATGTCGGCGACGAGCTGCTGGTCTACTACGAGGACACCGCGCGGCACTTCGGGGAGGCTGTCGAGGAGAGCATCATCGAGAAGTGATCACTCCGGCTTGTCCTCGCCGAGGCGCGCCGTACACCAGTGACAGAACTCCAGGTCGCCGTCGAGCTCCCGACCGCACTCCGGACAGCTGGTCGTCTCCTCTGGCTGTTGCTGGCGTGACTGCTGGTTGTACCGGCTCGTCATCATGTACGCGTCGATCATACAGAGCACGGAGATACCAAACAGCGCCAGGCTCGCTGTCAGGTCCAGTCCCTCGGCGATAGAGACGAGTGCACCGATCGAGTCGGCACGAAACCACCCGGGAACGAGCGTGATCACCGTGCCGAGCACCAGGACGAACCACAGCACCGCCCGACCCCACAAGCGGAGGTAGGCGTGTCCCAGCCCCGGGACGACGAGGGTGAGCACCACCGCTAGCCAGGGCCGCTTGCGCGGAACCGTCTCGGTCGCCGGATCACTCACTACTGACCGTTCTGCCGGGGATGGATGTTCAAAGTTCCGCAAACCGGCAGCATCTAGACGTCGAAGACGACGTATGCCCTCCAGCCCGTCGACGTCTCCTCGATCGACATCTCGGAGTACGTCACTGCCTTGAGGTCGCGGGCGACGACACCGGAGAGGGGGACGCCGCGGTAACTGCCCTCGAACGCCCAGCCGTTGGCCGTCTCGCGGACGGTCCCTGCGTTGTCGACCGGCAGCACCGAGTGGACGTCGCGTTCGTAGATCAGTTCGTCGAGATAGTCGAACAGCAGCGCCTCCAGGTTGCCGGCCGTCGCCGAGACGTCGGACCGGTCGCCGTCGGCCGGCCACTCCTCGGCCATCGCCCCCGCCATGCCGTCGGCGACGGCGGCGAACGTCTCGCCAAGCGTGTCGCCGGTCGCGCTCACCGCGACGTCGGCAGTGTGCCCGCGGAGCTCGTAGCTCATCGCCCGGCGCTCGGCCCGCGGAGAAAAAAAGGCTGGCGGGAGTGACAGCACGCGGGTCGCGTAACCGAGGCCGGCCGAGGCCACCGCGTTGCCGGTCTGGGGGCTGCACAGAACGTAAGGAATTATTATCCACCCGGCAGTATAGACGTATGGTGAGCATCAACATCCAGCGGAGGGAGATAGGGCCCGGGAGCGACGAGTACGTCGAACGGGCCTGGCAGCTCAAAGAGCGGATCCGCCGGTCCGAGGGGGTGCTCAGACAACGCAAGAACTTCTTCCGGAACGCGTACGACCGCTCGACCGTCTACCTCTACGCCGACCGGGGCCACGACAGGCTCATCGGGTTCGCCGCGGTGCGCCGGGACGGCTACATCCTCTTTCTCGCCGTCGACGAGGACTACCAGGACCAGGGTTTCGGCAAGCGCCTGGTAGCCAGCGTCGCGGAGGACTACAACAGCGTCACCTGCCACGCACGGACGACGAACGAGGAGGCACTGACGTTCTACCAGCACCTCGGCTTCGGGATCGAGCGCCGGATCGACGGCTACTACGAGGACAGTGGCGACGCATACTACCTCCAGCTGGGCGACGAGGAGGGGATCCGCGACCGTCTCGCGCGGCTCCTGCGCCGGTCGTAGTTCGTTCCGGAGGGTACGACGACCGCGTCAGCTTTTCGTGCCCTCACCGTCCTGGAACACCGTCGCGCCGGGCAGCCAGGTGACGAGCTTCGCGACGTAGCCGAGCTTGAACAGGCCGAACTGCGAGAGCACGCCGAGCACGAACAGGCCGAGGAAGACCGGAGCGGCCAGGTCGAACAGCAGCGGATCGATCGTGACGTCGGACTGTGCCTGTTCGAACTGCTCGACAGTCACGGCACGGGAGGCCAGCACGGCACCGACGAACGAGGTGATGGCGATCATCGTCGTCCGTGTCAGGAACGTGCCGAGGAACGCGGCCGCGATGCCGACGCCGATCGCGACCGGGATCGAAACGAGCAGGCTGCTGGCCCCCACGAGTGGCTCGGCGATGACCAGCCCGAAGTACGCTCCGACGATAAAAGCGATCGACGCAACCGCCATCGAGAGCAGGATGTACGTGACCGCGACGCCGATCAGCGCGCCGATCAGAACGGCAGCGACCGAGGCAGCGACGCCGCTGAGCCCGACGAACCCGCCCATCGCCGGGGCCGCGAGGGAGCCGCCGCCGCCGCCGAGCACCAGCCCCATCGCACCGACACCGTAGATCGAGAGCGCGGCACCCGCAAACAGCAGGACCACACCCACAAGCACGAACGCGACGTCGATGGGAGTGACCATGCAGGATGCACCGAACCAGAGGAAATAGGTCTTGTGGGTCACTCGCCGAGCGGGATCACGAGGTCGTCGCCGTCCCGTTGGAGCGGCGTGTCGAACGGCTCACACCGGGCCGCCATCTCGTCGTGGAGCCAGGAGACTGCCGCCGCAGTCGCCGGGCGAACGGCGTACTCGTCGATCTCGATCGGTTGCAGCCGGACCGCCTCGAAGCGGCCGTCGACGATCTCGAGGACGAACAGGAAGCTCCGGTCGTTCCGCAGGTCGGGTTTGACCGAGTAGTCGTCGACGACGTCGCCGGTGTCGTAGAGGATCGGCCGCCCACGGTGGATCTCGACCCCCTGGACGACGTGGGCACTGTGGCCGTGGACGAGGTCGACACCCTGCTCGACGAGCCACCGGCCGAACTCCCTGTGAGTCGGCTCGGGGTAGGCCTCCCAGTTTGGCCCCCAGTGCAGGGATGCGACGACGAGGTCGGGATCCGCCTCGTGTGCCCGGCCCAGGAGTCGCCTGACGGTCTGTTGGGTCTCCCGCCGGTCTGCGTCGAGTGGCAGGTAGGCAGTCCCCGGCTCGTCCTCGCCGGCGCGGTATTCGGACCAGCGCTCGCTGAGGCCGATCAGTGCAACCTCCAGGGGGCCCGCGGACACGACCGAGGGGGCGAGCGCGGCCGTCCAGTCCGGTCCGGCGCCCCCGTGACCGATCCCCGCCGCCGACAGCGCCTGGCGGGTGTCCCGGAGCGCGGTCGGGCCGAAATCCACGGCGTGGTTGTTGGCGAGGGTAACCCATGTCGTCCCTGCGGCCGCCAGCGCGGGCACCGCCCATTCGGGATCGGCACGGAAGTAGTAGGTCTTGTCTGGCCAGCGCTCGCCGCGGGTCGAGAGACAGCACTCCAGGTTCAGGATGAACCCGTCGAGCGTCCGGAGCCGACCCGCCAGCGACCCCCAGATGTCGGCCGGATCGTCGGCGTCCCGCCAGCGCTCGTCGACGCCCCGCCCGAGCATTGCGTCCCCCGCGAACCCCAGGCGCGCATTGACCGATCCGGGGACGGTCGGGAATGTTTCGAGTTGCGTCCGTCCGTCGGCAGTCGGCGCACTCAGCCCGAGACAGCCTCCGAGTGCCGAGAGCGCCGGAACTGACCCTGCCAGCACCTGCCGGCGGGTGGGTGCGGTGCGACCGGTCTCGCTGTCACCGGCGGCGGCTCCGTTTCCGTTCCCATCCTCGCCGACCGGAGGTTCCCTACGGGCTATCGGGGCCAGTCGATCCGCTTGACTCCGGTTCATCGGCCGGTGGAACGCCCGCCTGGCAGATAACCCCTCCGGAACCGGGGATGTGGACCGGACAGGGCGACGCTCGGCGGCCACGTCATCCGGTGAAACCGATTACGAATCACTTTACTGTGGGGGGCACCTACCACCAGTGTGAGCGAAGAAACCGGGCGACGGAATCTCCGAATGCCCAACGACGACGAACTGTTCGCAGTCGTGACACAGCACGACGGTGGGAACCACGTGCGCGTCCGCTGCGAGGACGGAAAAAACAGGATGGGGCGGATCCCTGGACGGATGAAGTACCGGATCTGGATCGAGGAGGGCGACGTCGTCCTCGTCGAGCCCTGGGACTGGCAGGACGAGAAGGCCAACATCGAGTGGCGCTACGAGAGCAAGGACGCCGACCAGCTGCGTGCGGAAGGCCACATCGAATGACCGCCCCCCGACGCGCCGACTGACTTTTCGCCGGGTTCGAACTGATACGGTCGTGCGTGACTCTGTACCAGAGGGAGACTACGTCTCCCAGGCAGTCGGGCTTGGCCCGACGACTGCTTATCAGTTGCCCGGACAGCAGTTCACGTACGTATGTCTGTCAGTATCACTCTTCGCCGCTCTGGAGGGTGTCCAGTTCGTCGACCACCCGCCTGGCGTCATCGACTTTCTCCGTCGCCCGCCGCTGGAGGTTGTCCACGTTCGAGGGGCTACTGTCCACCGCCGCCGCGACGGTCTCCCGGTCGAGTTCGACGACCTCCCGCAGCAGGTACGCGAGGGCCTGCCGCTCGGTCAACACCTCGCCCGCGAGTCTCTCGGCGATGCCCTCGGCCGCCTCGATCACGGTCGACGGGTCCGCTGTCTGGAGGGTCCAGTCCCCACAGTTGTGACAGATCGACCGGACCTCCGCCCGCAGCGTGGTTGCCTTTCCCTCCGGATCGGTGTTATCCATTGCATTAAAATTGATGCAATCCCCCGCAGTAATAGTTGGGATAAGGCGTTTCTGCCGTCCGACGGCCGCTATCAGTCGGTCGGATAACGTCCTGGCAGACTTCCGCAAGGACGTGGAACGACACACACGCTACGCTGTCTCCAACTCGCCACACTCATACTGTCGGACGTGAGTACGTGAAGATCTCTACCCCGGAATCGTGCTGAAACGCGTGAATACGCCGGTTTGTGTGTCTTGCCATTCCACAGAATCACGTCCGACAGTATCAACACCAACAGTCGACAACCCAAGCACATGACACACCGGGAGACGGTACGGGCAAGCGGTCACGAGAACGTCACCGCCGAGCACGCGAGCACGTTCGAGGTGACCAGCGACGAGTTCCTGACGCCGGCCGGCGACTGTATCCTCGCCGTCGGGGCCGACCGCACCCCTGCCGACTTCGCTGAGCCGTTCATCGAGGCCTGCCGGCACCACGACGCAACGATCACAGTCAGCCTCGAAGCCGACACCTACACCGACCGGATTGA
>PXQK01000062.1 GCA_003022085.1 Halobacteriales archaeon QH_10_65_19
GGCGGTGCGGAGAGCGAAGCGCGCAGCGAGGCCCTCGAGTCGAGCGGTCGGGGGCTTCCCCGTCACGAATCCTCAATTCCTTTCACGAATCACTAGGCCCGACGACGCTATGGAGTCACGCGTTAGGCGTTTCAGCCGGCGAAACCACCGATAGTGGGACCCGGTGCCCAAAATACTCAGTATGACAGCCGCGGGATGGTAGCTGTTATAACACTCCCGCCGCAACACCAGGATAGAAGTCACATGCCTGGATCGAACGAATCCGAGCTGCCGCGTGCGCTTCTCGTCGACGACGAACGGGAAGTTGCTGACGCCTATGCGTTGCGGCTTCGCGGTCTGTGCGAGATCGAGACCGTCTACGACGGTGAGAGCGCACTGGAGGTCGTCGAGGAGTCGACAACCGACGTGGTGCTGCTGGACAGACACATGCCGGGCATGTCGGGCGACGAGGTGCTAGACCAGCTCAACGGACGCGGGTTCGATGGCCGCGTCATCATGGTGACAGCCATCGACCCCGGGTTCGACGTGCTTGACATGCCGTTCGACGACTACCTCTGCAAGCCTCTGGAGCGCGAGGACCTCCGTGGGGCCGTCAGCCAGCAGTGTACGATCCTGGGTTACGAGCTGCTGGGCGAGTACTTCAGTCTCGAGTCCAAGCGGAGCGTTCTCGAGGCGGAACTCCCGGCGAACGAGCGCGAGGACCACGAGGAGTACCAGGAGCTCCAGGGGCGTACAGAGGAGCTGGCGGACCGCGCCCGGCGGCTGCTGGAGGAGCCCGCGGAGCTGTTCGAGCAGTTCAGCGACGTCGAGCGCGAGGGCCGCTAAGGGCGCTCCCAGTCCGTCTCGAAAAACTCCGCCAGGAGCTTGCGCTGCCCGGCCCTGAGGTGGTGCAACAGCGTTGGCCCGGTGATATCGAGCGCCTCCCCGACCTCCTCCGCGGTGCTGCCGCGCGGCGACTGGAAGTAGTCCGCATAGAAGGCGGTCCGGAGCGCGCTCTCCTGGCGGTCGGTCAGCCGCTCGCTGAGTTTGTCCTGGAACGCCTGTGCGGTTCTGACCGAGCGGTCGCGCTCCCGCTTGGCGACCACGCCCACGTCGAACTGCCGGGTGAGTGCTTCCGCAATCCGTCGAGCATCCTCTTCCGGGGAGAGTTCGGTCACGACGCGGCCGCCGGCACGCCCGTACTCCGCGTCGGCAATCGTGACTCCGTGCGACGAGAGGTGGCCAAGCGGTGTTCTCTGGTGTAGCCCGACCTCGATCGAGCCGCTCTCGCCGTGGTTGTCGATGATGCGCGTCGAGACCACGCGGTCGTGGCTATCGAGCGTGCCAGCAACCGCTTCCGGGGAGCCCTCCTCGACGAGCAGGTAGCACAGCAGTCGGTCGTCACTCTGGGGGACGACGCCGTCGACCTCGATCGATGCGCCGCTCTCGGCGGCGGCGTCGTAGACCGGTGCGGCGCGGTCGGCGACCTCGATGGTGAGCTCGACAATAGAGTCCGACAGGAGGAGGTTCCTGTTCCGTGAGGCGTTGACTGCGAAGCCAGCCATCTCGCCCAGCGTTGCGAAACTCCCACGTTCCCGCTCGGAGAAGGCGTCCCTGTCGGCCGCGTAGATCCCGACGACGCCGTGGACGCTCGACCCGTACGTCAGGGGGATCGCCAGCAGCGACTGCAGCCCGTCGGCGAACGCTGCCCGCCGGACTCCCTCCGGGACCGACGTGTCCTCGCCGATGGGCTGGATGATCGACGGCCTCCCGCTTTCGACAACGCGCTGTTCCGGGGGCGTCTTGTTCCCGCCGAGGCTCTCCTCGATGCGCTCGAGCGTCCGTCCGGTCGACCCGGCAGCGGCCCGGACCACGATGTCCTCGCCGCCGAGTTCCCGCTCGCCGATCCAGGCGAACTCGTAGATGTCTGTCTCTCCCAGGCGCTCACAGATCGTCCTGGCGATCTCCTCGCGTGAGGACGCCCCGACCAACTCCGCCAGGATGTCGGAGATGAGTTCGTTGATGATCGTGAGCCGTTCGAGGTCGCTTTCCAGCTCCCGCCGCGACTGTTCGTCCTGTTTTCGCTCCGTTATATCCTGGAGGTAGACGGTGACCGTCCCGTCACCGGGTGCGATTGTCACCTCGAACCAGGATTCCAGCTCGGGGTAGTACTCCTCGAACTGTACCCGGTCCTGGGTCGACCGTTCGAACGCCCGCGGGACCGCGTTGTCGACCGACTCGGGGAACAGTGTCCCTATCTCCTCCCCTGCCGGGTTCCGATCGATCTCCAGCAGCGTTGCTGCCCGCCCGTTGACGGCATCGACCGACCCGTCGGGCTCGACCTCGAGAACTCCGATCGGCGCGCCCTCAGCTCGCTCGTCCATGTGTGATCCTGAGAAGACGTTCGCATATAACCGTTGTATCTCCCACCGTGGAACCGGGTCCTTCGGGACGGGGGGCGCTGCTATGCGGGTTCGACATTACACATCTCGAAGCGGGCGCCGCCGTCCGCCGACTCGGTGACTGAGACCGACCAGCCGTGTACGTCCGCGATCCGCCTGACGATCGCCAGGCCGAGCCCGGTCCCGTGATCGTGGGAGCTGTATCCGGGGTCGAAAACCTCACTCCGCCGGTCTGCGGGGATACCTGGCCCGTCGTCAGCGACGTAGAACCCGCCGGTCCGGTCGTCGACCCGGCCGACTGTTATCTCGACGTCGTCTCCGGCATGTTCGACGGCGTTCCGGAAGAGGTTCTCGAACAGCCGCTTGACACGGTCGCGGTCGGCAACCGTCGACGGGAGCGAGTCGGCGACCCGCAGGGACGCGCCGTTGGTTTCGACCGTCGCCCAGGCGTCCTCGGCGACCTCCCCGAGGTCGACCGTCCCCTGGGGCTCGATCACCTCCTCGCCCTGGGCGAGCGTCAGCACGTCCTGGATGATCCGCTCCATCCGGTCGTGGGCCTGCTCGACGTGTTCCAGATGCTCCCCGCCGTTGTCCATCTCGCGGCCGGCCCTGAGGCGCGCTTTCGCGACGTCTAGCGGATTCCTGAGGTCGTGGCTGATAACGCTCGCTACCCGGTCGATGCCGAACTCGTTGTGCTCCTCGGCGGTGTCCGCAAACAGCACGTGGCCGGGGTCGTCCCCCTCCGGCGAGATGATCTGTGCAAGATACTGGCCGGGCGCGCTCCCCCGATTCGTGCCGTCCCCGACCCGGACGGACTGCTGGTGATCGGTTCTGAACAGTGCCGACAACGGCTGGGCGCCGTCCACTGGTTTGATGTTGTACTCCTCGAACACGGCTGTGAGCTGCTCGCCGCTTGAGGCCGGCCCGAACGCCGCGTCGAACGTATCGTTTGTCTGCTCGACTATGGGCTCCCCGTCCTCCAGGTGGTAGCTACACACGGGCCCGGGGTAGCGATGGATCGAAACCGAGTTACGACAGTCGTTTTCCTCGATCATACCCGGGTGTTGGTGGCGTGGTCGGGAGCAGCATAGTCATCCCTCGCTCGGTCGTAGGCCGGTGCAGTCATTCTATTATATCTTTGTATCTCGCCCGACTTAGTGATGGAGTCTAGCTATACAGAAATACAAAGCCGAACATCATGCCGACCCGTCTGCAAACCTGAAACTCCCACCCAGGCGGCGCGGTACCGTGGGGATCCCACGAACTTCAGCCGTGGGAGGAGGTCAACTGGCGTCCCCGTTCGGACGGATCAGTCACCAGCCGGCTGGGGGTCACGGTGAAGGGCAGCCGAGACGCCCCCGTCGTCGAGTTCGACGGTCATGCCGTCGACGACCGCGTGGAACCTCTCGTGGT
Organism: Halobacteriales archaeon QH_10_65_19; assembly: GCA_003022085.1. The sequence goes on from PXQK01000062.1 coordinate 3,795, forward strand.
GGTGACCGTCGGGGTCGAACACGGTCGTCGACTCGACCAGCCCCGCCTCCTGCAGCGTCTCGAGGCGCCTGTACGCCGTCGCCTTCGACACCGCGGCCTCCCTGACGACCTCGCTCCCGCTCATCGGCTCGGAGACGACAGCCTTGAGCACCCGGCGGGTGTACTCGTCGCCGAGCAGTTCGAGCAGCTTCTCGCCCGATGCGGCCGAGGACTGGTCTCCATCCCTGCGGACGTCGTCGGCGGGCCTCTCTCTGGTCTGTGCCGGCTCGTGCGCTGTGAGCCTCGTGGCCATTGTTACTGTGGTTGACTACCCTCTCGTCCCTACAACCAGTGGCTAGCTATCGGGACCCGAGCGGACCGCCGTACTCTAGTTATACAGACACGGAGGAGACGAGACACGCAGTTCGTCGCCATCGACCGTCAGCGAGCGCGCTGATACGGTCGTGCGTGACTCTGTACCGGAGGGAGTTAGTCACTGAAGCCCCCATCATACGGTATGAATATCGGCGTTATCGGCGCTGGCGGAGCCGCAGCGGCAGCCACGCACGTACTGGACGAGGCGCTTCCGGGGGCTGAAATCACCGTCCTCGAGAAATCAGGCGGGGTCTGCGGGCGGGCCGCGACGCGACGGCGGGGCCCGGGGACGTACGACTACGGCGCCAACTACGTCAAAGGCGGTGATCCACGGGTTGTCGAGTTACTGACGGAGGAGCTGTCGACCGAGGGGCTGGTCTCGTTCGAGGAGCCGATCTACGTCTTCGACGGGGACGGGTCGGTCTCGACGGGACGCGACAACGAGGGCCGGCGGTGGACCTACAGAGAGGGGCTGACGGCCATCGCAAAGCGGCTGTTCCGGGGGACCGACGCGACGGTCCACCGACACACTCGCGTCGAGCGGATCCGGAACGACGGTGGCTGGCACCTCGTCGACACTGCCGGTACCCAGTGGGGTCCGTTCGACATCGTCCTGTGCAATCCGCCGGCTCCACAGACGGAGGAGCTGCTACGGGAGGCCGACTGGGAGTCCCCGGCACGCGAGGCGCTGATCGACGCCACCTCGGCTGTCGAGTACCGGACAATCTGGACGGCGGTGCTCGGCTACGAGTTCGAGCTGTCCGTGCCGTACTACGCGCTGGTCAATCCCGGGAAGGATCACGAAATCGGCTGGATCGCGCGCGAGGAGTGCAAGCCCGGCCACGTTCCCGACGGAGAGTCGGTACTGGTCGTCCAGGCCAACCACGACTGGTCGGTGAAGCACTTCGAGGCACCGCCAGAGCGCGTGAGCGACGAACTCGCAACGCTGACCGCCGACGTTATGAACGAAGACCGGTTGGCCGACCCGGCGTGGGTCGACCACCAGCGGTGGCGCTACGCGCTCCCGGAAAACGGCGTCGCGGGCGGCCCCGTCGAGGGCGCGGCCGAGGAGGGGCTGTACGTCCTCGGCGACTGGATCGCCGGGGACGGCAGACTACACGCCGCCCTCCGCAACGGGATCGACACGGGCGAACGGGTCGCCCGCGACGCGTAGCTCCTCTCTCCGCTGCTCGCGATTCCGGCAGTACCATACTGATTGTCGTGAGTCGGTACGGGATCGACCGTAGTGATCTATGAAGTCACACAACGGTTTAATAACTGCCGCCTCTAGGTCCTGAAGTGGAGCGAAGGCAACTCGGACGGGCCGTTGCAGGCGCCGTTGTAGGACTCGTCGTGGTCGTCGCGCTACTTTTCCTCCTCGGGGTTATCGGCGTCCCCGACGCCGGCATAGAGGACAACGCCTGGGGCGAGGTCGAGGACGGGCGCATCGAGATCCTGACCACCGTCTGGATCGACAACCCCAATCCCTTCAGCGTTGGTGACGACAGCGACGTCGAGTACGACGTCGAACTCGCCGGCGTCCCCATCACGGAGGGTAACGTGGGCGGCGTCGACGTCCCGTCGGGCCGGAGTACCGAAACGTTCAGTGCCGAGTTCGACTCCCGCCAGATCGCGCCGTGGTGGCGCAGGCACGTAGCCAACGACGAGGTCAGTACCGCCGTTGTCAAAGCGACCATACACACCAGCGTCGGTCCCGGTTCAGTCTCGCGGTCGGACAGCTACGAGCACGAGATCGAGACCGATATCGAGGGCGCACTCGACCGGAGCTTCTCCCAGTTCGAGGGGACATACAGCGCCAGCGCCGACGACGTCGGCGGGCCGGACTGGCTGGGGATCGAGCCGACCGTCGAGGTCGAAGATGTCACCACGAACTGGGGTACGGTGACCGAGGACTCGACGGAGATGGTCGTGACGGTCCGGATCCACAACCCGAACATTTACCCGATCCCGGTGCCGGGTTTTACCGGCAGTGTCGAGTTCAACGGCGTGCCGGTTGCCGACTGGGACGCCGGCGAAGTCGAGCTCCGCGACCTCGCCGACGACGCGCTGATTGGCGGTGGCGAGTCCCAGGAGCGGGCGTTCCTGATCGCAATGGACAACCGGAACCTGGCCGAGTGGTTCGGGACCCACGTCGACAACGGGGAGGAGACCCGCGTCGTCGTCACTGGCCAGTTCGCGCTGACGGTCAGGGACGTCACCGTCGGAATCCCGCCGGGAGATGCGGGCGTGACCTGCGAGTTCGATCTGACCACTGCGATATTCGTCGACCAGGAGGAAGGGGTGTCGTTCGATGAGTGCCGGTAACCGGTTGCTCCCGGCGAAACCGAGAGGGGTCTTTTATATGGACAGACAACTGAGCCGGTCACATGGAAGACAGAACGAACCCCTTCGAAAGTCGGAGAGTACGCGGGCTGCTTGGTCTCAGCAGCGGACTGATCGTTGCGATGGTCGCTCTGTTCGCCTTCGAGGGGACGACACGGTTGCTCGTGCTCGGGTTCGCAGCCTTGGACGCCGTATCCACGCCGTTCATACTGAAGAAAGTAGCCGCTGAAGGGGGACAGGGGAACGGCCCCACGACCCGATGACCGGTTTCGACGAGCTACGGACGGTCGCGGAGTACCAGTTCGGACAGGGAGCGGGCGCTGTGCTGTTCCCCCCCGACGGGGAACTCTCGCTGACCCGGACGAGTTCCGGCCGGCCGCGACAGATCCACACCGGCGGCGACCGGATCGCGACCTACGGGACCGACGGCCGGTTCCGGCTGGGTCTGGCCGGCGGCAGGCGCCTCCAGGACGGGCTTCCGGGGGACGCGTACCGCGTTGTCGTCGGTGACGAGAGCGAACCCTACGTCCGCGAGGGCCGCAACGCCTTCGCGAAGTTCGTACAGCGCGCCGACGACGCGATCCGACCGCGCGACGAGGTGCTCGTCGAACACGCCGACGGCGCGCTCCTCGCGGTCGGCCGCGCCGAACTCTCCGGCGTCGGGATGTGTGCCTTCGACTCCGGAATGGCCGTCGCCGTCCGGGAGAGCACTGGGTGAAGCGATCACTGCCGGCTCGAGTATCAGGTTGTATACTCGGCCGAATGATTAATTGAGGTGGACACCTCAACTTGTGAGACATGAGTGACACGGACGCGTCACGGCGCGACGTTATCAAGACAGGTGCCGCACTCGCAAGTGTCGGCGCGCTCGGCGGACTGAGCGGATGCTTGGGCTCGGGAGGCGATGACGGTAGTGGCAACGGCAACGGAAACGGTAACGGCAATGGGAACGGCAGCAGCGCTCCTCCCATCGAGTACTCGGCAGGCCCCGACGCAGTCACGTCCAGTTCGACTGCCATGATGGACATGAACGTCCAGCAGTTCCTCAACGACGAGGGTCTCAGAACGATCATGGAGGCCAGCGCCGAGAGCGGGACTGGTGCAGGTCTGGAGGCGCAGCTGGATCAGTTCGAGAGTCAACAGGGGGTCGATCCGCGCCGGGTTTCGGGAATGATCGGGTTCGGCGACTCAGCCGAATCAGTCGGCGGGGACATCAGCGTCGAGTCCGACGCCTACGGGGGAACAGTCGTGTGGACGGAGTTCTCGAGGGACGAATTCGTCTCCCTGACAGAAGAAAACGCTACCGGCGAGGTCAGCGAGAGCGAGTACAGCGGGACCACAGTGTACACGATGGGGGACACAGGTCAGGCCGCGGCGTACCTGGGCGGTGGCGCCGTAGTCGTCGGGACCGAGGGGGCCGTTACAGACACTATCGACCTCGCGGCCGGCGACGGCGAGGCTATCAGCGGTGAAGTCCGGTCTCTGTACGAGGAGACGCAGGACGGCCCGGCACAGATGGCCGTCGAGTTCCCCGACATTGAGCAACAGACCGGCGAGGGTGGCGGCCAGGGCGGCGGGATGCAGGTCCAGGGTCTGTGCAAGCTGCTGGTCGGACTCCGTGTCGCTCTGTTCAAGCTGTGCCTGGAACTGGCTCATGAGCGTGGTCATAAACTGCTGGGTCTGT
>PXQK01000063.1 GCA_003022085.1 Halobacteriales archaeon QH_10_65_19
ACGATAGCTACGAGTATCGACCGTGAGACTCCCTGTGGGCGCGGTCCGGGCGTTCCGCGGCCGTCCGGTCGGCTGGCGGATCTCGATCACCCCGAGGTTCGGATCAGCCGAAGTGTTCCTCGTAGAGGTCCTGTGCGTGTTCGATGGCGTCGTAGGCGGCCCCGCGGTCCTCCCAGCCCAGCGTCTCCGTCTCCTTGCTCTCCTCTAGGTTCTTGTAGGTTTCGAAGAATTCACTGATCTCGTCTTTCTGCTGCCCGGTGAGGTCGTCGACGTCCTCAATGTGGTCATAACGCGGGTCCTCTGTGGGGACGCCGATGACCTTGTCGTCTTTCTCGCCGTCATCGTCCATGCGCATCAGCGCGACCGGGCGTGTCTCGATGATACAGCCGGGGAACGTCTGATCCTCGACGAGTACCAGCACGTCGAAGGGATCCTCGTCGTCGTAGTACGACCGCGGAATGAACCCGTAGTCCGACGGGTAGTGGACGTTGCTGTGCAGCACCCGATCCAGCACGACACCCGGGACGTCCTTGTCGTACTCGTACTTGTTGCGTTCGCCTTTCAGGCACTCGACGACCGCGTATATCTCCTCGGGTGGGTTCGGTCCAGTCTCGATATCTTCCCAGAGGTTCGTCATCGTCTTTCACTGCCGCCGGGATTCAAAAACTACTTTCGGTCTCAGCCGCTACCTGCTTCCGGGAACACACTGGGTAGTGCTGCGATCCGGGGCGGCACATCCCCGTTTTGTCGGTTTCGGTCGGTACGTTCTTGACAACTAGAAAGCGATTTACCAAACGTTAAGTGTCTAGATGACATCTATCTAACCATGTCAGAGGCACAATCGGTTGCTGACACACCCGGTATTGCGAAGGAACTCACAGCGTTCCAGCAAAACATTCTCACTATTCTCGCGGAGGAGCCCCGGTACGGGCTGGCAATCAAGCGGGAGCTCGAATCCTACTACGACTCCGAGGTAAACCACGGCCGGCTGTACCCCAATCTGGACGAACTCGTCGAGATGGGACTAGTCGAGAAGAGCGAACTCGACAAGCGGACCAACCAGTATGCACTCACCGACGAGGGGTACGAGGCGGTCCTCGATCAACTGGGCTGGATGTTCAGCCGGATCGACTCCGAGACAACAGTCTTCTGATCGTCGCTCGGCCAGGCGTTCCGCGGGAAGTACTCTTCGCGGAACTCCGTCAGCTCCGCGGCAGTCAGCTTCCCGATCTGTTTGGCGTAGTGGTTGCTCGCAAAATCCGCCAGGGCGTGCACATTGTCGCCGTGGATCGGCCCGTGTTCGGCGGCGATCGTCTCCGCGAGTTCACGGTTGTGGTTTTCGACGACCTCCCACTCGTCGGTCTCGCCAGGACCCTCCAGCGGGCGCTCAGTCGCGCGGTCGACGTCATCGATCTGGTCGAGTTGGGCCGTACCGTCTCTGACCCACTCGCCGGGGTACAGCACGAGCGTGTCGCGGCCCTCCTCGCGGACGCGAGCCCGGAACCTGTGGTCGGACAGGATCGACGCCCGCCGGTCGCGGTACGCAGCGGCCTCGTTCGGGTCAACCGCTCGGCGGGCGCGGCGGGTAAGCAGCTCCGCCTCGTCGACAACGTTTGTGGGCAGTTCCGTATCTCTCTTTGTGCGGTTGTGCTCTCTCTTTTCCCTCCCGTCATCCGGCCGGTCCGTACCCTCAACCATTCTCGAACGCCTCGTTTGCCAGTTGGTCCGCGCGCTCGTTTATTTCCCTCGGAACGTGCGAGAGCGACCAGCCCTCGAAGCGGTCCAGGAGTTCGCGGGCGCGGACCCGCCGCTCCCGGAGCGCGGGGTCGTTGGTGTCCCACTCTCCACGGACCTGCTTGACGAGCAGTTCCGAGTCGCTGCGGAGCTCAACCTCGTCGAAGCCGTAGCTGTCGGCGACCTCTAAGGCGTGGAGAAATCCCTCGTACTCCGCGCGGTTGTTCGTGGTTTCGCCGATCCGCTTGCTCCCCTCGGTGACGATCCCGTCACCGGTGACGATAACCCAGCCGATGGCGGCTGGCCCCGGGTTTCCCCGCGAGGCGCCGTCGAAGTAGACGTGTGCGCGCCCGCCCTCCTCGCGCAGCAGGGCCGCGAGGCGCTCCACGTCCGTGCCCTGCACGACGACCTTCCCGTCGTAGGCGACCGCCGTCGCCCCTCGCTCGCTCGCGCGCCAGCGCTCGTGGTCGGTGTTGCCCGGCTCCACGTCGATTCCCGCCGCTTCGAGGCGGTCACGCGCCGTCTCGACGTCGCACTCGATAACCGGCATTGACGGTTACGTCACCATCGTATCCCTTGTATCCTTTTCGGTATCCCACGTCGTCAGCAGCACTACCCCACCGACTCCTGGCGTTTTTCGTCTCGGACGCATCATCCTGTGTGCGCCGAGGCCACAAAATACTTACCAAGGATTTAAGTCCGTCTATCAGACTACTATAAAAATGCGATGACACGGTCCAGCCGCCAGCGGGAGCGCGAGCCAGAGAGGACAACAGACCAAAGCGAGACCGAGGGAGTTCGTGAATGTTCCGAATGTGGGTCGGAAAACCTGATCAAAGATTCTGACCGGGGCGAACTCATCTGCGACAACTGTGGCCTGGTAGTCGAAGAAGGGAACATCGATCCAGGGCCCGAGTGGCGTGCATTCAACCACCAGGAGCGCCAGGAGAAGTCACGCGTCGGCGCGCCGACGACGCAGACGATGCACGACAAGGGGTTGACCACAACTATCGACTGGAAGGACAAAGACGCCTACGGCCGCTCGATTTCGTCGAAGAAGCGGAGCCAGATGCACCGGCTGCGCAAGTGGCAAGAGCGCATCAGGACGAAGGACGCGGGGGAACGGAACCTCCAGTTCGCACTCTCCGAGATCGACAGGATGGCGTCGGCACTCGGCGTCCCGCGGTCGGTCCGGGAGGTCGCGTCAGTGATCTACCGGCGGGCGCTCAAAGAGGACCTCATCCGCGGCCGATCGATCGAGGGCGTCGCGACGAGCGCGCTGTACGCCGCCTGTCGCAAGGAGGGGATCCCGCGGAGTCTCGAAGAGATTTCCGACGTATCACGCGTCGAACGCAAGGAGATCGGGCGCACCTACCGGTACATCTCACAGGAACTCGGCCTGGAGATGGAGCCGGTCGATCCAAAGAAGTACGTACCGCGGTTCTGCTCCGAACTCGACCTCTCGGAGGAGGTACAGACGAAGGCAAACGAGATCATCGAAACGACCGCCGAGGAGGGGCTTCTCTCCGGGAAATCCCCGACAGGCTACGCGGCGGCGGCGATCTACGCCGCCTCGCTTCTGTGTAACGAAAAGAAGACACAGCGCGAAGTGGCCGACGTCGCACAGGTCACCGAAGTGACGATCCGGAACCGCTACCAGGAACAGATCGAGGCGATGGGTATCCACAGCTGAGAGAGCTGTGCTCCGGTAGACAGTTGACAGCGTCGGGAGCGCGGGTCAGGAGCTAGGGGCCTCGATCTCGATCTCTTCGCCGGAGGCGCCGACGCCTTCGATCGGCAGCCGGACCTCGAGGATGCCGTTGGTGTACTCGACGAAGATCTCGTCCGCAGCGACCTCCTCGGGGAAGCGGAAGCGCTGGTGGAAGGTCCGGCGTTCGCCACGGCTCTCGTCCTCATGCTGTGTGGCGATGTTGAGGACGCCGTTGTCCCAGGAGACGGTCACCTCTTCGGGATCGTATTCCGGCAGCTTGACGCTGAGGACGAACTCCTCGTCTTCCTCGTACAGTTCGTACTCGTTACCGCCGGTCTTGACCAGCTGGCTCGGGAAGTAGAGTCCCTGTATCCACGATGTCGGTGCGGTTCGTGGGAGTGCCATTACTGTTCACCTCGATCCAGTATTAATTACATTTGCGGTTCTATTTGAACTATTTAAGTAGTAGTTCGGCGGTCACTTCACCACAGTCACGGGGACAGACGACCCGCGGACGACCTGTTTCGTGACGTTGCCGGAGAGGAGTGTCTCGGTGAAGCCGCCGCTGTGGCTTCCCAGGACGACGAGGTCGAAGTTGCGTGCGTGGTCGACGATAGTGTCGCCGGGTTTGCCGACGGCGACGGCGGTCTCGATGTCGACGCCGGCCTCGTCTGCCAGCTCGTGGGCCACCTCGAACACGTCCCTTGCCTGCTCGGAGACCGCCTCCTGCGTGTCGCTCTCGATGGCCATCCCCATCGCCTCGGCCATCATCGGCGAAGCCTCCCCTGCGACGTACAACACGGTGAGCGCCGCGTCGCCGTGGACCGCTAGAGCGTACTCGAGTGCGTCCCTGGCCGGCGGAGAGTCGTCGATCGGGACCAGCACCTGACTGATCATAGATGGCGAATGGTACGAGACGGTATAAAAGGTGGGTCCGGAGGCAACCGGCTTCGTGCAGTCACCCTGGCGGGACAGTGTCGCCCCGGCAGTACGGGGTCACATCCACCCGGACGTGACTTCGAGATCTTTTTCCGTACCGCTTGATATTCTCCGGGTAATACCATGCGAGTACCGAGAGACGAAGCAGTGAGCGAGGACTCGAGTGCAGGGGGTGGAAGTGATGCCGAAGGTGAGCGTCGAGATCCCGGCAGAGCTGCTCGCTGATCTCGACGAGCGCCACGGGCGGCTCGACCCGGACCCCGACGACGGGCTGGAGGGAGGGGATGGCGACAGATAGCCGGCAGGCGACGCTCGCGGTGCCGCAGCTCTCGCTTGTCGCGCTGTTCGTCACCGGGCTGGTAACGGCGCAGGTTACCGCATCGAAGGTCGTCGCGGTCGGGATACCGGTGTCGCTGCCGCTGACGGGCGACCTGATCACCGTGCCGGCGGCGGTGTTCGCCTACGCAATTACGTTTTTCGCCTCTGACTGTTACACGGAGCTGTACGGCAGGCGGGCGGCGCAGGCGCTGGTCAACGTTGCCTTTGCGATGAACTTCGTGTTGCTCGGGCTGGTCTGGCTGGCGGTCGCCGCGCCGACGTTCGAGTTCTCGCCGGTCGCCCAGGGGCCGTTCGCCGAGACACTCGGAGCGAGTACTGGCGTTGTCGCCGGCAGCCTGCTGGCGTATGTCGTCAGCCAGAACTGGGACGTGCTCGTCTTCCACCGGCTCAAGGAACGAACGTCGGGCCGGTGGCTGTGGCTGCGCAACATCGTCTCGACGGCCAGCAGCCAGCTCGTCGACACTGTCATCTTCATCGTCGTCGCGTTTGCCCTCTTTCAAGGGCTGTCCACGGACGAGGGACTCGGACTGATCGTCGGCCAGTACCTGTTCAAGCTCGCACTGGTTGGGCTGGACACCCCCGTTGTCTACCTGGTCGTTGGCGTCATCCGGTCGCGTGCCGGGCTGGCATCTGCAGAGTCCGAACCGGCGTGACGCTGCTCCCGTGGGTCCCGGGCTCGTGCTGGCAGTCCCGGTTCGTGATATTACCGTGCAACACAATTCCCATCGCTTGGCAGTGTCTCACGGAAACCGCTTTCGGCTACACCCGCCTGTCCTGCCAGCCGACAGACCGATGTGATCGCAGCCCTTAGTAACGGCGATGGCGAGTGACACCGACGATCGGTCCTCATCCGCCCTGAACCCCGAGGAGCGTCGCTGGCTCAATCGCGTCCGTGCCGCCACGTCCCTCTCGCAGCTCCGGGAGATCACGGGTGCCGACTCCCGCCGACCGGGGACATCCCGGGCGACCGCGTCACTGTCGAGGGGCAGCCGTTCCACGTCCACGGGATCACGCACGCCGACACCGCGGCCGAGCGTGCGTTCCTCCGGGAGCACGTGAGTGCGTTCCTCGCCGACGGGGCTGTCGTTCACTGCGAGCAGGGGATCCGCCCGATGTACTTCGATGACTTCGATAGGGTTACCGAGGTCGACGACTACCGCTGGGCGATGTACCACTGCCGGCAGCTGGACATCAGCTCCCACATCGACGGGATTATCGAGGAGACGTTCGAGGAGGGGTCGGGCGTGGCCGAGAACGTCAGATCCGCCGCCTCGCAGTTCCGCGAGGTTGCGTTCTCGCTCATCGACTCCGGATCGGACGTCTACGGCGACACCTTCGCGGCTGCGCTCGGGGACGTCGCCTCCGCGTTCCTCATGGACCACGAGCACCTTGCGACCGGCGAGGACTTCAGATCCCACGAGATCTCGCAGGCTGTCGCGCAGGATCCGAGCAGGCTCGCGGAACTCCAGCACTACTACAACCGGGTGTTCCTCCCGCAACCGCTCGAACGGGAGTGGCTGCGGCGCCACGACGTCGAACTGGAGCTGTTTACTCACGCCCGTAACGAACGGATTGCCGCATGGGTTCTGTACCACGCTGCCGGAACACAGCCTGTCCACATCCTCGTTGGTGCCGCACACCAGCCAGGCGTCACCTACTACCTCGACGCGTACCGCGAGGGTCGGTGGGACTACGGCGAGTTCGAACTCGTTCCCTAGTTCCCGTCCCTGTCGGTGGTGACGTCACCACTGGTTTCGCCGTGACACGTGCGGTCGCTTTCTTCGCCGTTCTCGCCGTCCCCGCTGTTGCGCCGTGCGATCAGCCGTCCGAACTCCACTGCCGTCGACCGCGAGAGGCTCTCGACGGTGTCGAGGCCGGCACCGGCACAGAACGCCTCGTCGGCACCGGTCAGGTACAGTACAGGCGTCTCCACAGCCAAGACGACGTCGCGGAGCGCGGCGAGGCCGTCACGGCTGATACGGTCGTGCGTGATTATTTTCAGCACCGGGTCCCAACATCGGCGGTTTCGCGGGTTGAAACGCCCAATGCGCGACTCTATGGCGTCGTCGGGCCAAGCCCGACTGCCTGGGAGACGTAGTCTCCCTCTGGTACAGAGTCACGCACGACCGTATGAGCGCGTTCCGGCTCTCCGGTCGGTCCAGAGTGATGGTCCGGAGCGCACCTGCCTTGTGCGTCTCGATCATGTCCCCTCCTGGCGGTTGGGGTTTCCAAAGGTCTTTGCCTTTGCCACCGTAATCTGTGGGTGATGGACGAAGCCGCGGCGACGCGTCAGGCCGCTCTCAACGCTGTTGGAGACGTCGAACCCGAGGGCCTGCGCGAACGGATCAAAAACCACGTTCGGGCCGGCTCGATGGTTCCTGGTGTCCTGACAATCCTGAGCGTCCGCGCGGTCACCGACGGCGCGACCGGGGGAGCGACGGCCGGCGACGACTCGCTGCTCGACGCCGTCGAGCGGCGCGCGGCCGGCGTC
>PXQK01000064.1:0-1903 GCA_003022085.1 Halobacteriales archaeon QH_10_65_19
CGGCGGACACCATTCCCCAGCGAGTCGGTCGGTCAGCCGGCTGGCATCACTCCCCAGCGAGTCTGCCGATCAGCCGTCGCCGGCCTGTGAAAACTGTTCGATGTCGGCGGTGACATGGATCCGGTTGGGGTAAGACTGTTCGGCGACGCCGCGGGCGAACTCGTTGTGGTCGACGATCTCGATCTCCCGCGTGTAGACGGTGTACTCCCAGGTGTCGAACGTGTCACCGCCGGCCACCCCCTTGTACAGCGACACGGTGTGCCGGGTCGGCGGCTTGGGATGGGGACCCTTGAGTTCGACACCCTTGCGCTCGGCGCGCTCCTTGACCTCGGAGACGACGGCGTCGAGCAGGTCTCCGTCCCCGCTCCGGAGCGTGAGCCGCGTAACGAAAGGCATACCCGATCCTACACGTGCGGTCACAAAACCTGTTCGTTTCTGCGCCAGGACCGGAGAACCTGCTAACACGCCGTGGGAGCCCGCGACCGGCGACACTCGGGCAACCCCCCGCAACTGGTTCCTGACTCCGACATTCTCTTTACACGGGCGCAACTACGTACTGCCAATGATAGAGGCCACGAGCGCGGGAGCCATCCTCTTTCGCGATACGCGTGGCCAGCGGGAGTACCTCCTCCTGAAGAGCCGTCCCGGGGACTGGGAGTTCCCGAAAGGCGGCGTCGAAGGCGACGAGGAACTCCAGCAGACCGCCATACGCGAGGTGAAAGAGGAGGCCGGGATCTCCGATTTCCGGCTCATCGATGGCTTCCGGGAGGACTACAACTACGTGTTCGAGGCGGGGGGTAACACCATCCACAAGACCGTACACCTGTTCATCGCGCGGTCGTTCGAGGCGTCGGCAGAGCTGTCGAACGAGCACCGCGACCACCAGTGGCGCGACTACGAACAGGCAATAAATACCGTCACGCAGGACGGCCCCCGCGAGATACTCGAGGACGCCCACGAGTTCCTCGACGAGAAACTCGGGGACGACGAGGAGTGAAACAGACCGGCCACCGCGAGCAACGGGCGACCGGTACCCAACACCTAAGGTGGGCCTGCGCCCAGAAAGTGACATGAGCCACCGGTTAGACGAGATCGACCGGCGCATCATCCACGCGCTGATGGACGACGCCCGCAACACGTCCGCGCCGATGATCGCCGAGAATCTCAACGTCTCCGCGGGGACGGTCCGCAACCGGATCGACCGCCTGGAAGCGGAGGGGATCATCCAGGGGTACACGGCGACCGTCGACTTCGAGCGGGCGGACGGCCGTCTGATGTCGCTGTACATGTGTACAGTCCCGGCAGCCGAGCGGGAGCGGCTCGCGCTCGCTGCGCAGTCGATCCCCGGCGTTGTCAACGTCCGGGTGCTGATGGCAGGCAGGCGGGACCTGCACGTCGTGGCGGTCGGCGAGGACACGGAAGACCTGCGCGAGATTGCCCGCTCTCTCTCGGAGCTGGACATCCAGATCGAGGACGAGGAGCTGCTTCAGACGGAGATCAGGAGTCCGTACACCCCGTTCTCCCCGGAGGATCCCCAGCAGTCATCCGAAGCGACAAACGTCGTGACACTCCCGGACGGGACGGAAGTCATCGAAGTCGTCGTCTCGGCCGAATCGCCGGCTGCCGGCCTCTCGTTCGATGAGATTCACGAGACCGACATCCTGCCCGAGGAGGTCGTCGTCGTCTCCATCGAACGGGACGGCGAGGTGCTTCGGCCGGCTAGTGAGACTGTCATTGAGGCGGACGATGTCGTGACGCTCCTCCCCCGAGGGACCGAGATAGAAGAGCTGACTGCGTCACTCCTCAGACGGAACTGATACTGCCGGACGTAACTCGTTGTGATCACGTCCGACGGTATGAACCCGCCGGAAGTGGCCCCTGGACCCGGAACGGGATCCAGAAG
>PXQK01000064.1:2051-7703 GCA_003022085.1 Halobacteriales archaeon QH_10_65_19
GGCGGAGATCTCGAACGGAGTTTAGGGCTGTACCCGACGATGATGATCAGCATGGGAGCGATGATCGGCAGCGGGATTTTTGTGTTGCCGGCGCTGGGCTACAAGAAGGCCGGGCCCGCAGTAATCCTCGCGTACGTCCTCGCTGCGGTGGTCGTGTTGCCGGCAGCGCTGTCGAAGGCCGAGATGGCGACGGCGATGCCGGAGTCCGGCGGGACGTACCTCTATATCGACCGGGCGCTGGGGCCGTTGGCCGGGACAATCGCCGGGTTCGGCGCGTGGTTCTCGCTCGTGTTCAAGAGTTCGTTCGCGCTGGTCGGGTTGGGGTCGTACCTGTTGCTGTTCACGGGGGTCTCCCAGGGTGCGATAACCTACGTCGCCCTGGGGCTGGCCGTGGTCATCATCCTCCTGAACATCTCCGGGACGAAACTCAGCGGCCAGGTGCAAGCCATCATCGTGAGTCTCGTCGTGATCGGACTCATCGCGTTTACGACGAACGCCGGCTTCGAGGTCAACACCGGGAACTTCAGTCCGTTCACGACCCACGGCGCCGGGGGGGTCGCCACGGCCGCTGCGTTCGTGTTCGTCTCCTTTGCGGGTGTAACGAAGATCGCCAGCATCGCCGAGGAAGTCGAGAACCCCAGCAAGAACCTTCCGCGGGCCATGCTCGGCTCCATGCTGGTGATGACGCTGATCTACGTCGCCGTCGTCGCTGCGGTCGTCGGGTTGAGCGACCCGGAGACGCTGAAACACGGTGGCCCCAACGACGGCGCCTCCCTGACACCGATGGCTGACGGTGCCGACGCGCTGTTCGGCGGGTTCGGCGTCGTCATTATCTCCGTGGTTGCCGTCGTCGCCCTGACGAGCATGGCCAACGCCGGTGTGCTCTCCTCCTCGCGGTTCCCCCTGGCGATGAGCCGCGACAACCTCATGCCGCAGTTTCTCAAGACCATCGATGGCCGGTTCAAGACGCCGCGCAACGCGGTGCTGGTGACGGGGCTGTTGCTGTTGACGCTGATCTACTTCGTGCCGGTGGTCGAGCTCGCCAAACTCGCCTCCGCGTTCAAGATCCTCGTGTTCTCCATCATCAACGTCGCCCTGATCGCCTTCCGAGAGGCGGACGTTGCCTCCTACGAGCCCGAGTTCAGGGCGCCGGGCTATCCGCTCGTCCAGATATTTGGCATTGTCGCCGGGTTCGGCCTGCTCACCCAGATGGGAACGATCCCGATCGTCGGCGCAGTCGCGATCATCGCCGGCGGGCTCCTCGTCTACCTCGTCTACGGCCGGCGCCGCGTCAATCGCACCGGCGCTATCGGGGCACTCCTGGCCAGTCGCCGCGGCAGCGAGCACCAGGTCGACGAGGACATCGTCGCCGGTGACGGCGACTGAGACGGATTGTTGTGACTCGTTTTGACGGTAATTCCAGGTTCCGGACGTCTCATGCCCTGACACCGGCGGTATGTCTTGACAGAGCGGTAACTGATCACAACAACGAGTCTTCATCCCTTGCCGCTTTGTTGAATCAGTAATTTTTACCCTGTCTATTTTCGGATTAAGTAACCCTTTTAGCTTCTCGTCTCGTATAGTTCTACAACGATGGCCGGTGAGGATCTCGAACGAAGTCTAGGGCTGTACCCGACGCTCATGATTAGTATCGGTGCGATGATCGGTAGCGGCATCTTCGTCCTTCCGGCGATCGGATTCGACGAGGCGGGACCAAGCGTGGTGCTCGCATACCTGTTGGCGGCGGTGGTGGTGCTGCCGGCGGCACTGTCGAAAGCTGAACTGGGAACAGCGATGCCGGAATCTGGCGGGGACTACCTCTACATCGAGCGTGCGCTGGGCCCGCTGGCCGGGACGATCGCCGGCATCGGCGCGTGGTTCTCGCTGACGTTCAAGAGTGCGTTCGCGCTCGTCGGACTGGGCGCGTACCTGCTGTTGCTCACCCCGCTGGGAGCGACACAGATAACGCTGGTTGGTGTCGGCCTCGCCGTGCTGATCGTCGCACTAAACATCTCCGGGACGGAACTCACAGGCCAGGCACAGGCCGTCGTCGTCACGGTGGTTCTCGTCGGGCTGTTCGTGTACGTCGCTAACACGGCGTGGCTCGCCAGCACGGGCGCCGAGACCGCCGATCCCTCCCGGCTCTCGGGGATGACCGACACCGAACCCGGCGTCGTCTTTACGGCCGCCGCGCTGGTGTTTGTCTCCTACGCCGGGGTAACCAAGATCGCGAGCGTGGCGGAGGAGGTGAAGGATCCGGACAGAAACCTGCCGGGCGGGATTCTGGGGTCACTCGGCATCATGTCCGTCGTCTATCTCGGCGTCATCAGCTCTATCGTGGTGCTCAACACCCCAGCGGAACTCGAGAGCGAAGGTGGCCACGAGGCGTCGTTGACCCCGATGGCCGACGGTGCCGGCGCGCTGTTCGGCGGGTTCGGCGTTCCGATTGTCGCCGTGGTCGCTATCGTCGCCCTGATGAGCATGGCCAACGCCGGCGTGCTCTCCTCCTCACGGTTCCCTCTGGCGATGAGTCGCGACGATTTACTGCCCGACTCGTTGCGCGCGGTCGACCCACGGTTCAAGACGCCCCGGAACTCCATCCTGCTGACCGGCGGGGTGTTGGTGCTGTTGATCGCGTTCGTGCCGGTGATCACGCTGGCGGAGATGGCGAGCGCATTCATCATCTTCGTGCTGTCGATCATCAACCTGGCGCTGATCGCGTTCCGGGAGGCCGATCTCGACAACTACGACCCGGCGTTCCGGGCCCCGGGGTACCCGGTCATCCAGATCCTCGGGACGGTCGTCGGCTTCGCCATGATCGCCCGGCTGGGGCTGTTGCCGATCCTCGGCGCAACCGGGATCACCGTCGGCGGCGCAGTCATCTACTTCGTGTACGGGCGCCAGCGGGCCGATGGTACGAGCGCGCTCGGGACCCTGCTCAGACAGCGTACCGGGGCCGATGACGGTGACACGCCGGACGTGCTCACCGCAGAAAACGACTGATCAGTGGCGGTAACCGGGACGTTGTCACTGCTTGATCATATCTATACCCCGACTCCCTCAGGTTGATGCAGTTGCCCAGGAATTTGGGCACGACCGAGCAACGGTTCTCGTAGGAATCGACTACATTATCGAGAGCGGATCGCTCACTCCGTCCCATCCAGCCGTTCGACGACCGTCCGCGCGAGCGCCTCGAAGTCGGCCGTCGGCGCGACAACGTCCACGTCGACCCCGAGCGCCTCGGCGGTTTCGCAGGTCGGCTCGCCGATCGCACCCACAACAGCGGTGTCGAGGCCAGCGAGCGCCGCTTCCCGGACGTCGCGGTCCTCGGCCGCCGCGAGAAAGTGCTCAACCGTCATCGAGGAGGTAAACAGCGCCCCGTCGAGACCCGCTTTGGCGGCCCGCTCCGCCGAGACACCCGCATCCTCGGGGCGGGTCAGGCGGTAGAGCACCGTCTCGTGGACGTACGCGCCGGCGTCCCGCAGGCCGTCAATGAGGACGTCGGAGCCGTGATCGCTCCGGGCAACCTCGACGCGCGCGCCATCAACCTCCTCCCGGAGGCGCTTGACCAGCCCCGTCGAGGAGAACTCTCCGGGAACGACGTCGACGGCGTAGCCGGCGTCACGGAGTGCGTCGGCGGTCGTCGCGCCGATGGCACAGAGGTGGCCACCGGGCTCCCAGCCCGTGTTGGCCACCACCTCCGCCCCGGTCTTGCTCGTCAGCACGACATAGGCGGCGTCCTCGCGGGGAGTCTCGCCTGTTGGTTCGACCGACAGCATCGGGTCGGGCACCGGTTCGACGCCGAGATTGTCGAGTAGTGCGACTGCCGACTCGATCCGCTCGTCGTCAGGGCGGAACACTGCGACCGTGGGAGGTGACGACCGCACCAATCGCGACACACCAGTATCGGAGTCCTCGCCGGTCATAAGTCACTCCGCGCGCTTGGCGTCGTCGGGCTCCTCCCGGCGGGCTTCCTGGATGAGGTCGGCGGCGCCCTCGTCGGCGAGGTCAGCGGCAAACTCGACCGCAGCCTCGGCATGGCGTTCTACCGACAGGTCGCGGGAGTCACGCACCTCGCGCTTGCCGTCCCGGGAGAGCACGCGGACGGTCGTCGAGACGACGTCTCCCTGGAGCCGGGCGTGGATGCCGACCGGGGCGACACACCCCCCGCCGAGCTCCGAGAGGATCGTGCGCTCGACGGTCGTCTCCACGCGCGTGGGTGGGTGGTCGACGGTGTCGTAAATCAACTGCGCGATGTCGCCGTCAAGCGCAGTCACCGCGATCGCGCCCTGCCCGGCTGCCGGGACGAACGACGCCGGATCGAGGCGCTCGCAGGCGAGTGTCCCGAGGAGGTCGCTCCGGGCGAGCCCAGCCTCGGCAAGACAGATCGCGTCGTACTCGGCGTCGACCGCCCGTTCGAGCGCACGGCGCTCGATCTCCGCGAGGTCGTCGAACCACTCCCCCGGCGAGCGGTCGAACTCGCGGTCGCCGGCGCCGGTGTCGTCGTTCCCCGCATCGTCTCCATCGTCGTCATCGTCCTCGGACTCCGCGGCCTCGACCCGGATCTGGTGTTCGCGCTGGAGGGTGGGTGCGAGCAGTTTCTCGACGCGGGTGTCGACGTTCCCGCGGAGGGGTTCGATTGTCAGGTCGGGACGCTCGGCGAGCAGCTGCGCCCCCCGACGGAGACTCGACGTGCCGACCGTCGCCCCGCCCGGGAGTTCGTCGAGCGACCGGCCGTCTGGCGTGACCAGCACGTCCCCCGCGGCGGCGCGCTCGGGGATGCCGGCGACGACCAGCTCCGGGGGCTGGTCGGTCGGCATGTCCTTCATCGAGTGGACGGCCGCGTCGAGTTCGCCGTTGAGGACCTTCTCGTCAAGGCTGCGGACGAACGCCCCGGTCTTTCCGAGCCTGTGGATGAGCTCGTCGCGCACCTGGTCGCCGGTCGTCTCGATGGTGACAAGCTCCACCGACAGCCGGCGGCTCGCGAGGTGTTCGTCCACGAGTCCGGCCTGCCGGAGCGCGAGTGACGACCCGCGCGTCGCCAGTCGTAGCTCGTCAGCCCTGTCACGAGCACTCATTACCACCGTCTCCGCGGTCCGCGGTGATAAGCGTCTCCGTTCGCGTCGCGTCTGATAGGGTCGTGTGCGATTATTTTCGCATTGCTCCGAAATATCGGTGGAATAGCATCCGAAACGCCCAATCTGTTCCAGCCGGGCGGCCACCAGCGGCGTCACCACGGCTCGTCTTTCAGCCCGAGGGTGTACGCGAGCCCGTTGGTCGCGACGTGCAACACCGGCGTCAGGAGGAGGACGACTGCGAGCACCGGTACGGTGAACGTGTCGGTAAACCAGTCGAACGCAACCGGGGCAGTCAGCAGGAGCGCGCCGACAACGAAGTCGAGCTGGTCGATACCGGGGAACGGCGCGCCGCGCTCGCGGCCGATCCGGCGTTTCAGAAAGGAGGCGCCAATGTCCCCCACCATCGCCCCGAGCGGCAGCGCGAAGACGGCAGCTAACGGAAACTCGGGCAGTCCGACGGCGAGTACATCACTCGCCGCCGGGGCGAGTTGGTTCAGCGCGAGCGCGAGCGCCGCCCCGACAGCCCAGCCCGCGGCGGTTCCGCGCCAGGTCTTGCCGTCGCCGAGCAGCCGTC
>PXQK01000065.1 GCA_003022085.1 Halobacteriales archaeon QH_10_65_19
GTGACGCGCCGGGAGTTAGCAGTTGCGGCTTTGAGAGGAGAGCGGGGCCGACGGCCCGTGCGGAACGAGCATTTATCACTGAGGCTGCAAAAATCAACAGTATGTGCGAGCGGTTCTCGGCCCTGTTCGAGGAGTTCACCGAGCCCACAGTGGCCTACGAACACGTCGACACCGATGCGGTGATCAGGGAGGTCAACGAAGCGTTCGAGGAGACGTTTGGCTACGGGGCGGAGACAGCGGTCGGAACGCCCATCCACGACCTCGTGGTCCCGTCCGACCGCCTCAAGGAAGCCGAGCGGATCGACCAGAGGGCCCGTGCCGGCGAGTCGATCGACAGGGAGGTACTGCGCAAGACCGCAGCCGGCGAGCGGTACTTCCACCTCCGAAACATCCCCGTGTCGGTTGAGGACGGGATCGACGGCTACGCAGTCTACAGCGACATCCACGAGCGCAAACGCCACGAACAGGCACTCGAACGGAAGAACGAGCGGCTCAGCCAGTTCGTCAGCATCGTCTCCCACGAGCTGCGCAACCCACTGAACGTCGCCAGTTCGCGGCTTACGCTCGCACGCGAAGACTGTGACAGCGACCACCTCGACTACGTGGACGGCGCCCACGACCGGATCGGGTCGATCATCGACGACACACTGACGCTCGCCAGACAGGGCAAGAGCGTCGACGAGACGGGAGTCGTCAACCTCCCGACGGTCGCCTGGCAGTGCTGGAACAGCGTCCGGACCTGCGACGCCGACCTCGAAGTGGGGGCCGAGCGGTTGCTCCGGGCCGATCCGGATCGGCTCCGCTCGGTGCTCGCGAACCTGTTCGAAAATGCGGTCGAACACGGCGGCAGGACAGCGGCGGTCACAGTCGACACCATCGACGGTGACGGCGGTGCGGGCTTCTACGTCGCAGACGACGGCCCGGGCTTCCCCGGGGACCGCGAGGATCTCTTCGAACCCGGCACCTCGACGCTCGACGACGGTACCGGCTTCGGCCTGACGATCGTCCGCGACCTCGCAGAGGCCCACAGCTGGGAGGTCACGGCGACGGAAAGCGGGGCCGGCGGCGCGCGCGTCGAGATCACTGGCGTCGAGGTCGTCGAGTGACGCCGCTCCGAGGATTCCGACGAGCCGTCTCCCGGCGGCGAGCAGAATCTATAACCCCGCCCGGGTCGGACTCTGTGACGTATGAGCTACGACGGCCCGACCAGCCTCTACATCGACGGCGAATGGACAGACGGCGCGGCCGAAGACACGATCGAGTCGGTCGACCCGGCGACCGGCGAGACGTACGCCACGGTCCCGGCAGCGACCGAAACGGACGTTCATGGCGCGGCCATGGCGGCGGCAGCCGCGGTCGAGCGCGGAGGCGAGTGGCGGTCGATGGATCCGTCGGATCGCGCCGCGATCCTCCACGACTTCACCGACGCGCTCGAATCGATGCGCGACGACATCACACTGACCGAGTCCCGCGACAACGGCAAGACGCTGTTCGAGGCGAAGCTGGAGTTCGGGGTGGTGACCGACACGTTCCGGTACTTCGCCGGCTGGGCCGACAAGATCGAGGGAAGCCAGATCCCCGTCCCCGGCGACCGCGTCGACTACACCCTGCGCGAGCCGGTCGGTGTCACGGCCCACATTGCGCCGTGGAACTACCCGTTCCAGCTCGCGGGCCGCAGCCTCGCGCCGGCGCTCGCGGCGGGCGACAGCGTCGTCCTCAAACCCTCTCCCCTGACGCCGCTGTCGGCGCTGTACTACGCCGAAGCCGCAGAGCAGGCAGGCCTGCCGGACGGGGTTCTCAACGTCGTCCCCGGCCGCGGGGACACCGCCGGTGACCCGCTCGTCCGGCACGACGCCGTCGACCACGTCACGTTTACCGGGAGCACCGAAACAGGTAAACTCGTCGGTGCCAACGCCGGCGAGAACGTCGTCGACGTCATGCTCGAACTCGGCGGCAAAGGCCCGCAGATCGTCTTCCCCGACGCCGACCTCCAGGCCGCGGCGGAGGGAGTCCACTACGGCATCTTCATGAACTGCGGGCAGATGTGCTGGGCCGGCTCGCGCCTGCTCGTCCACGAGGACGTCCACGACGAGGTCGTGGAGACGGTCGTCGAGGGCGCCGAGGCCACCCCGCTGGGCGACGGGATCGACGACGACGCCCGCATGGGGCCGATGGTCAGCGAGTCTCAGCGCGAGGAGGTGCTCGACTACATCGAGACCGGCAGAGCGGAGGGGGCGACGGTCGCCACCGGCGGCAGGGTTCCCACAGACAAGGAAGCGGGCTACTTCATCGAGCCGACTGTCCTCACCGACGTCACGAACGACATGACGGTTGCCCGCGAGGAGATTTTCGGCCCGGTGCTGTCGGTGATCGAGGTGAGCGACGAGGCCGAGGCGCTGGCCGTCGCCAACGACTCGCCCTACGGGCTGATGGCCTGCGTCTGGACGACAGACCTCGAACGGGCCCACCGGTTCGCCCGCGACCTGGAGTACGGGATGGTCAACATCAACGAGACGCCCAACACGTTCCCGCAGACGCCCTTCGGCGGCGTCAAGGAGAGCGGCATCGGCCGCGAACAGGGCAAGTACGCCATCGAGGAGTACACCCGCGTCCGGAACGTCAACGTCAACCTCGGATAGGTCGCCGACATTGCTCGCGCTCACGGACGCGTCACCGGGCACCGATCACGCCCACGTCACCGGGCACCGATCACGCCCGCGTCACCGGGCACCGATCACGTGGGCGTCGCCCGGATCGAAGCCGAGTGTCACGTCGCCGTTTAGCCCCTGTGGCGTCCGGGCGAGCAGTTCCCGACCCTGCCAGTCGAGGTGGACGCGCGTTGTCTCGCCGAGGAACTCCGTGCTCGCGACCGTCGCTGCCAGCGCGTTCCGCGTGCCGCCGACCGCGAGGTGCTCGGGGCGGACACAGAACGAGAGCCGGTCGCCGTCCGCCACGCCTGCCTCCAGCGAGCCGTCGAGCGCGACCGAGACGGCCGTTCCGTGGCCGACCTCGACGGTTGCGAGCCGCCCCTCGGGGGTCGACTCGACGGCCGTCACCCGGCCGTCGAAGACGTTGTTGTCGCCGACGAACTCGGCGACGAACCGCGTCGCCGGCCGGTCGTAGATCTCGCGGGGGCGACCCACCTGCTCGACGCCCCCATCGCGCATGACTGCGACGCGGTCGGAGACCGCGAGCGCCTCCTCCTGGTCGTGGGTGACGTACAGCGTGGTGATCCCGAGCTCCTGCTGGATCTCGCGGATCTGGACCCGGAGGCGCTCGCGCAGTTTCGCGTCGAGCGCGCTCATCGGCTCGTCGAGCAACAGCACGTCCGGGCCGGGTGCGAGCGCCCGGGCCATCGCGACGCGCTGGCGCTGGCCGCCCGAGAGTTCCGTCGGGTCCCGGTCCTCGATCCCCGGAAGGTCGACCAGCTCCAGCAGCTCTGCGACGCGCTCCTCCGGGGAGATGCCGCCCGGCGGGTCGACAAAGGAGAGCCCGTATGCGACGTTCTCGCCGACGGTCATGTGTGGGAACAGGGCGTAGTTCTGGAACACGATGCCGACGTCGCGCTCCTCCGGCGGGACA
The DNA here is from genome assembly GCA_003022085.1 of Halobacteriales archaeon QH_10_65_19. Next base: position 3,583 of record PXQK01000065.1, read on the forward strand.
CCGGCGGCGTCGCGCCCGGCGAGCCGGATCGCCCCGCCCGTGGGCGCCTCGAACCCGCCGACTAGCCGGAGCGTCGTGGTCTTGCCACAGCCTGACGGGCCCACAAGCGTGAAGAACTCGCCGTCGGCGACCGACAGCGAGACGTCCTCGACGGCGGTCGTCGTCGCGTACCGCCTGGTCACGCCGTCGAGTTCGATCGCTGACGTGCCGGCGGATGCACGAGCGCCGCGGTCCTCAGAGGCCACTGCCCTCACCCCCCAGCCGGTCGATCACGACGAAGCTCGCGCTCGTGACGACCAGCAGGACGACGCCCATCGCCGTCGCGGGGCCGAGGCGGCGGCCGATGAACCGCTCGATGGCGATCGGCATCGTGAACTGGTCGGCGCCGGTCGCGAGGATCACCGTCGCGGAGAACTCGCCGATCGAGATAGCGAACGCGAACGCGGCGCCGGCGACGACACCGGGCCAGACCAGCGGCAACTCGACGTCGATCAGCGCCCGGATCCGGGAGGCACCCAGCGCCCGGGCAGACTCAAGCAGCTGCGGATCCAGCCGCTCCAGCCCGGGCGCGACGGTTCTGACGACGAACGGGTAGCCGGCGACGGCGTGGGCTGCGACAATCGCGGCCGCGCCGCCGACGACGATCCGAGCCCCGCCGACCTCGACTCCGAACACCAGGCCACGCAGCAGGCCGAGGCCGACGATAATTCCCGAGACTGCAAGCGGGGCCATCGCCACGGCGTCGACAAGCTTCCGGCCGCGGTACGACCGGGTCGTCAGCACCGCCACAACGACGCCCATCGGCAGGGCGACTGCGAGCGCCGCCGCGCCGAACGCGAGGGAGTTACGGATCGCCGGCCAGGGCTGTACCTGGAACGCCGCGCCGCCGGCCTGGCGTTCCAGAAGGAAGCGGTAGTGGTCGAGCGTGCCCCCGCCGGCGTCGGTGACGCTGGCGTGGACCATGCTGGCGATCGGCGCGACGAACAGGGCAACGGCGACGACCGCATAGAGGGCCAGCCCGAGCCGCGGAAGCAGCTCCCGGGTCGACAGCACCGGCGGACGAAGGGGCTTGCGAGGGAGCGGGCGCGCACCCCGCGCCGCCGCCGACTGGCGCGCCTCGTAGCGCAGGTACGCATAGAGGATCGACAGCGAAATCACGAGCTCGACAGTCGCGAGCGCGGCCGCCTCGGCGTAGTCGAGGTCCTGGATCAGCCGGAAGACGAACACCTCGACGGTCGCCAGGCTGAAGTCGCCGAGGGCGAGCACGATGGGGAAAGTCCCGAACGTGAACACGAACGTCAGGGCAGCACTCATCAGCACCGCCGGGTACAGCTGTGGCGCGACGACGTCGACGAACGCCCGCTGCGGGCTCGCACCGAGGCTCCGGGCAGTTTCGACGGCGCCCGCGTCGACCGACTCCCAGGCGGCTGTCGCGAGCCGCGCCACCAGCGGCGCGTTGTAGAACGCGTGGGCGACAATGATCGCCTTCAGCGAGAAGAGCCACTCGATCGGGCCCAGCCCGACGATCCCGAGGACGGCGTTGATGGGCCCGTTCTCACCGAACGCCGCCACGAACCCTACCGCGACCATGATCGACGGGAGGACGAACGGGAGGATCGTCAGCGAGCGCAGCGTCCGGCGGCCGGGAAACTCGTAGCGGGCAAGCAGGTACGCCGCCGGCAGCCCGAGCGCCACGCTGGCGACGGTCGACAGCGCAGCCTGGTAGGCGGTAAAGCCGACGATCCCCAGCCTGCGGTCCGGCGAGAGGAGGTCCCCGGCGACCGCGAGCGGCGACTCGCCGGCGAACAGTCGTGCGAACTCGCCGAAGTAGAACGGGTCCCGGAGGATCTCGACGAACGCCGAGAGGGTGGCGCTGCCGTCGACGACGACAGCCTCGACGAACACTGTCGCCACGGGGTAGTAAAACATTCCCACGAGCAGAAGCACCACGCCGGCGCCGAGGACCGCGAGCGCCCGGCGCTCGATGCGGTTCCGGAGCGACCGGCTGTGTCGCTCCCCGTCGCTGGCGCTCCCGGCCGCGCAGTTCTGGGCGAACTGTTGTTCCCAGTCCTCGATCCACTCACTAATCGATCCCTGAAGCTCCTCGTAAGTAAACGTCACTGGCTCAGGCGGCTCGTGGGCCAGTTCGTCGTACTCCTCGCCGAGTTCGGCGGTGTCGGTTGCGGGGAACTGGACGTTCCGCTCGGCGATCTCGCCCTGTATCTCCGGCCGGAGGACGAAGCCCATGAACTCGCGGGCCAGATCCGGATCGCTTGCGCCGGAAAACATCGCCATCCCCTCGGGGTTGGCGTACCCCTCGTCGTTGAGAAAGCGGATCTGGTGTTCCTCGAGGTTGGCGCCGCTGTCGGCGGCGAACACCTGATCGGTCGAGAAGGAGACGACCATCGGCGCCTCACCCTCGCTCCAGGCGTTGTACGCGTCGCTCCAGGAGCCCAGCACCCGGACGTCGTTGGCCTGCAGATCCGCCCAGTAGTCGAGGAAGCCGTCCTCGCCAAAGCGGTGGATCGTGTGCAACAGGAACGCCCGCCCTGTGGTCGACGTACCGGGGTTCTGGGCGATCAGATCGCCGCGGTACTCCTCGGCAAGGAGCCCCTCGAACGTCTCGGGGGCCTCGATGTCGGTGCCGTCGTACACCGGACAGATGTACCCGGTGTCGTAGGGGAGCGCGCGGCCGTCCGGATCGAACGAGAGCTCCGGCTTGATCTGCTCGCTTCCGGGAACCTCGCCGGCTGCCGCGAACAGGTCGTCGTCGAGTTCCTCGTCAACGCGGACGAGTTCGTCGACGTTCACGCCGACGTACATGTCCGCCCCGATGTCCGCGCCGGAGAGGCGCCGCTCGATGTAGTGGTTGACCTCGTTCTCCGGCGCCTCCCACTCCAGGGTGGCGTCGAACTCCGACTCGAACTCCTCTTTGAGCCACTCGCCCGGACTGACCGACGGAGCGTCCAGGAACGCGCTGTACGTGCCGACCGTCAGCGTCGACTCCCCGCCGTCCGTCGAGGTTCCGTTTCCGTTACCGTTTTCATTTCCATTCCCGTTGCCACTCCCGTCGTCGCCTGTACACCCGGCCAGCGACGCGACGACGCCGGTTCCCAGTACTGATATGAACGTTCGACGTCTCATTACCCAGTTATAGTCACGAGTGATAAATAAGTGGCGTGGTTTGGGCCCGGTCCGCCAGCAGGGAGTCCGGGTCGCCCGTCTCCATCGCCATCTGGAGGTGGCCCTGTGCGACGTTGAGCGGGTTCCTGAGGTTGTGGCAGACCAGGCTCGCGAACTAGTCGAGGCGCTCGTTGGTCCGGAGCTGCACCTCGAACCGGGCCGTGTCGCCGTCCCCGCCCTCGCGCTCGTCTTGGTCGCTCCCCTCACAGTGGCGGCCGCGAGCGTGCCGGGGGCTTTCCCGGCGGTGGAGGAGGCACGCACTCGGACTCTGGTCGCACAGCAGACGACAGAGGCAGTTTGAGCATTCTGGCGCTGCCGATTGCGGCCGCTTATACGGCTCCCCGCCGGACTGTCGGGCAGTGGTCCACTGCGTCTACATCGTCGAGTGCAGCGACGGCACGCTGTACACCGGCTACACGACCGACGTCGGGCGGCGGATCGACGAACACAACGCCGGCGACGGGGCGAGGTACACGGCGGGCCGCCGTCCCGTCACGCTTTGTTACGTCGAGTACCACCCCACCAGGAGCGCCGCCCAGCGCCGCGAACACCGGATCAAGTCCCGCTCCCGGGCCGGGAAGGAACAACTCATTCCGGACGTGGCGGACCGCGTCGCGGTCGACGTCTCCGGGGTGTGTGACACCGACGGGTGAGAGGCCACGGCATGTACTGTCGGGCGGTTTCACTTTCACTCCGCATGGCTGGCGTATTTACACCCTCCAGACCGTATAGTACGACAGAGGGCACCCTACCCTCGTTCCATGAGAGCGCGTCACACGCTCTTTCCCCTTACTACGTATACTGGCAAACGATTCATCGACCGTCAGCGTCTGTCCCTTCTGTTAGACGATACTTCCCGCCGGCTGACGCGGTCAGCGCGGGATACGACCGGGGCTACGAACTGGTCGTCTCGGGATCACTTTCCTGTTCCCACTCCGCGATGACGACGCGCTGTGCGGCCTCGCGGATGTGGTAGCGTGCTTCGAGGTCGTCGACCTCCTCGAGCGCCGTTTCGAGGTCCTCGGTCGCTGCTTCCAGAACGTCCGGTGCCACACCCATGTGTACACCTAACAAACTCCGCAAGATAGGTCTTGCGGAATACCGCTCCCGGAACCGTCGCCGCGGCCGGAGTACACTACAAGATTCATTGTGCTGACTCGCCTGCACCTGAATAACTGTTGCCCCTACCCGCGCCCCGCTTCTGACCGCACCATAATTATTAATAGTGTAGAACCGTTGGACCCAGACGCATGTACGAGATTGCCTGTGAGGAGTGTGGAAGGATCGGCTTCCACCCATCTCGTGTCGCAGCAGAATCTAGAGCGGAAACGCACATCGACGACTGTTCTGTCGCCGCGTATCGCCGAACAGCCAGGTCATCAGCACCGAGTCCCACTACTGGTGGTTCGCGGGCTGATCGCCCGACTGCGCGCTCCGGGACCGCGTGCGCTTCCGGTAGTTCTTTGTTCGTCTCCCGAGGTAGGGCACATATGGAAGGCAAGCAGGTACTGGTGACCGGTGGCGCGGGCTTCATCGGCTCGAACGTCGCGAACCACCTCTCCGCCGACAACGACGTGATCGCACTGGACGACTGCTCCTTTGGCACCCCGGCGAACCTGGACGACGACGTGACGTTCGTCGAGGGGAGCGTCCTGGACGACGACCTCCCTGCAGACGTGGACATCCTGATCCACTTCGCCGCGCTCTCCTCGCGTGGGATGCTCGAAGAGAACCCTCGCGAAGGCGCGCAGGTGAACGTCGACGGGTTCGTCAACACCGTCGAGCAGGTCCAGGAGGCGGGCTGTGACACGGTCGTCTACGCGTCCTCCTCGTCGGT
>PXQK01000066.1 GCA_003022085.1 Halobacteriales archaeon QH_10_65_19
AAGCGTCGCGAAGTGAGCGCAGTCGAGCGACCTGGGGCGTTCTCTATCTCGAACCTGCTGTTTCATCTCTCCCAGACTCCTCAATAGCTTCTATGAATTACTACGGATTTTCGCCCGCCAGTATTGGAACGGGTGGGAGGTGTATCCGGGCCGTTCGTCACCGGATTGTCCGGTTCCTCACGGCTCTCTGTGCCTGTCAGTTGCTTGGCCAGCTGTTCACGTACACGACTGACGCTCCGCGGACACGAATATCGAAACCGTTCTTACCGCCCCCCGTCAGGCCTGGAGTATGAGCGGCCCCGCCCGCGGTGACGACGACCGGGACGGTGACGGTTCCGTCGAGGATGGCCACACTGCGAGCGACGCAGCAGGGCCGATCCAGCGCTGGGAGACCGTGACCCTGTTCAGGGTGGTCCTGTCGATCACGCTCGTTGCTCTCCTGGTCCGTATGGCCGTTCTTGGCTCCCGCCCCGCCCACTGGGACGAGGCCCGGGTCGCCTACTGGGCGCAGTACTACGCCGAAACGGGCTCATTCGGCTACCACTGGGAGGAACACGGACCGGTGGTTCAGATCGCAGCGCGGTGGCTGTTCGAGCCGCTCGGCGTCACCGACACAGCCGCGCGTCTCCCGGTTGCGCTCGTCGGCGGGCTGTTGCCGCTCGCTGCGCTCCTGTATCGGGAGCACCTGCGGGACTCCGAGACCGTCGCACTCGCGCTGTTTCTGACGTTCAACTCGGTGCTTCTGTACTACTCACGGTTCGTGCGCAGCGACGTCCTCGTGGCCGCGTTCATGTTCACCGCACTTGGGATGCTGGTTCGTTTTGTCGACACGCGCCGGTGGCGGTACCTCTACGGGGCGGGCCTGCTGGTCGCGCTCGGATTCGGCTCTAAAGAGAACGCGGTCGTCTACGCCCTCACCTGGGTCGGCGCTGGCCTCCTGGTCACAGACCAGTGGCTCCACAGCCCGCAAGGCGACACGAGCGGGGTCGACAGGGCGCGTCGTGCCTGGCCCGGCCGCCCGCTGCGGCGCCTCGCCGGCGGTCTTGCACGCTGGCGGGGACACGTCGCCGCGCTGCGAGCGGTCCCGGAGTCCGGAGCGGACCGGCTCCGCTCCCGGTTCGACTCGCCGTTGACGACTGCCAGGTGGGCCGCCGGCGGAGCGGTGAAGGCGGCCGGGGTACTCGTCGTGACGCTTGGCACGACCCTGTTCTTCTTCGCCGACCGGGGTGAGGGGGTCAGGGGACGAAAGCCGTATCTGGATGGCGGCTCCGGGCATGTGACTCTCGGGGATGCAGTTGAGCCGGGCGGGTTCTCCGCGTTCGTCTCCGACACGCTGGGCGGCGCGTACGACGGGTACAGCGACTGGTTCGCCAAATCGTCCGAGCGGACGCTGGAGGGGTACATCGAGTTTCTCGACGGGTTCATCTCCGTCCTGACCGCCAACGCGACGGTTCTGATCGCCTTCGGGGTCATCGGGTTCGTCCTGGAGCGGTACGGCCGCGAGCAGCCGCGCCCGGTGGTGATGTTTCTGAGCTACTGCGGAGTCGCGTCGCTTCTGGGATACCCACTCGGAACGGACATCGTCGGCGCCTGGGCGTGGGTTGCAACCCACATCGTCGTCCCGCTCGCCGTCCCCGCGGCCGTCGGGATCAGCTGGGTGTACCGCGAGGCGCTGGCCGCACAGGCTGACAGGGACACACTCACAGCGGTGGGGGTCGGATTCCTGCTCCTGCTGGCCGGCGTCCAGGTCGGGTACACTGCAGCGAACGACGTCTACCGTCATCCCCAGGCTGACGATAACGAACTGGTCCAGTACGCACAGCCCCACGACGACCTTGGGCCGGTAGTCGACACTCTCGAAACGGCAGCAGGGGAGACCGACGGTCCGACGGCGGTCCTGTACTACGGCCCGGAGGGCGGCGACTACGACAGCGGCACGGCCCTCGTCAGCCAGCCGAACGCGACGGCGTACTGGGATATTCGCCCCACCTGTTCCGTGTGGTCGAACACACAGCCGATGAACTGGTACTTCTCGGTCGCGGACGCGGCCGTCGACTGCGAGCGCTCGCCGTCGGAACTCGCGGGGACGATCGACCGCGAGCCGCCGCCGGTGATCTTTGCTGTCCCCGACGACGGGACCGTTCCCGTCGGCGCTATCGAGGCGTCCTACGAGAAGGAGGTGTACTACACCCGGACCATCGGCAGAGAGCTGGTCGTCTACACCCACGAGTCCTGGACCTGATCGCCTACGCCCGGCGTTGCCGGGATTCCCTTGCTGTTATAAGATAGTGAGGCGAACGAGGAACGCTTTAGTCGGCAGGCAAAGAATCGGGGGGCATGACACACACTGCGCCCGGACCGACGGTCGGCGTCGTGGGCGGCGGCCAGCTCGGGCGGATGCTCGGCGAGGCGGCGTCGCCGCTCGGGATCGAACTGGTTGTCTCGGACCCCACGCCGGACGCCCCGGCGGCGCCCGCCGTCAGCGACCAGGTAGTGGGTGGGTTCGACGACGAAGCCACCGTCCGGGAGCTCGCCGAGCGGGCCGACTACCTCACCTACGAGATCGAACTCGCCGACCCCGACGCCCTCGAAGCGGTCGGCGAGGCGACCGGGACGCCGGTCCATCCCCACCCTGGGACACTCAGGATGATCCAGGACAAGCTCGTCCAGAAACGGACTCTGGCCGACGCCGGCGTCCCTGTTCCCGCGTTCCGTGCGGTCGGTTCGGCCAACGAACTCGGGGAGGCGCTGGAGGAACTGGGGTATCCGGCGATGCTCAAAGCCCGCGAGGGGGGGTACGACGGACGGGGGAATGTTCCGGTAGAGTCGCCCGACGACGTGGACGCAGCCTTCGAGGCGATTGACGGGCCGGCGATGGTCGAGGAGTTCGTCGATTACGAGCGCGAACTCGCGGTGATGGGCTGTCTCGGCGACGGGGAGCGCCGGACGTTCCCGGTCACCGAGACGATCCACGAGGCCGAAATCCTCCGCGAGACGGTCTCGCCGGCGCGCGCTCCGGACCCGGTCCGGGACCGGGCTCGGGCGGTGGCTCGTGACGTGCTCGCGGTCATGCAGGGCCGGGGCGTCTACGGGATCGAACTGTTCGAGACGAGTGACGGCGGGATCCTGCTCAACGAGATTGCGCCCCGGCCCCACAACTCGGGCCACTGGACGATCGAGGGCTGTCACACCTCCCAGTTTCAGCAACACCTCCGGGCAGTGACGGGGCTCCCGCTCGGGACGACGGAGCGGCGCGCCCCGACGGTCTCCGCCAACATTCTCGGTGACGTAAACGGGAGACAGGGTGCGCGCTTGTCGGGTATCGACGGTCCACTGTCGACTGACCGGCTCTCGATGCACTGGTACGGCAAGCGCGAGGTCTACCACCTCCGGAAGATGGGCCACCTCACGCTCGTCGGGACAGCGGGTGTGGACCCCGGCGGGCTCCTCGCGGATATACGGGCCGCGAGGGCAGAACTTGCCTTTGTAGACGCACAGTGACGGTCACGTCAATACCGTTCAGGAACTCTCCTCCAGCAGGCGGTCGATCTCGGCCGAGACGTCGGCCTCCTGCTCGATCCCGAACGGCTCCGCGAGACCGGCGTCGAGGAGCGTCTCCTCGAGGGCCCAGCTGGTCACCTGTGACGGCCCGGCGGCAAGGGGTCATGCACGACCCTATCATAATCATTATCAGAGCTCGATCCGTTCGACAATCCGGTTGTCGCCCGACCTCGTGTTGAGCGCGACGATCTGGAGGTGCTCCTCAAGGCCTGAGTCCCGGACCTTGGACTTCAGGAGGTTGTCGACCTGAAAGACGCCGGCGGCGTTGTTCATCTCGATCTCGACAAGTACCGGGTGGTCGTCGTTCTCCCGGAGCATCACCCGTTCGATCGCCTGGCTCGACACCGTGTTGATCCCTCGCCCACCCTGTTCGTACGGGACCCGGGACCGGCCCCGCTCCATGTCGAGGGCGTCGGCAACGCGGACGACACCTGCCTCGAGCGTCAGCGGCTCCTCCTCGGTGTGGTGACAGAGGATCGCGTGCAGGACTTCGCCCTTCACGCGCACCCGGTCGTGGACGTCGTAGAACTCGGGGAGGATTCGGTCGAGGATGTCAGCGGCCAGCGGAATCGAGTAGTAGGGGTGGTCGTCGCGGTGGACAACGTGTCCGATGTCGTGCAGAACCGCAGCCAGGGCGACGATGACCGGCTCGTCGGCCTCGGCGAGCCCCTGCTGTGTCGCGCTGTTGAACTCGACTCCGTCGCGTTTCAGCAGTTCGTAGAGCTGGAGCGCGCGGTTTCGTACGATCTTGATGTGTTTTGTCCCGTGATCGTTGTACCGCTTGCGGGTGACCGGGTTGACGTTCTGTGCCTCCAAGTAGGCGGTGATCTCTTCGTCGTCGTCGACCCACAAGAGCACCTCGTTGAGTTTCTCGTCGGGGAAGGAGTGTTCCGCTACGGGGTCGTAGGACCGCTCGCTGTCCGCGTCTCGGTCGTCGGTCTGTTCGGTGGTCATTGTTGTCGGTACGTGAGCACTCTTAAAAAGGATACGGTATCCGGTGCTGACAAGGCTCGCCTCGCCGTGCTCGGCTTACCGTCGTCATAGGGTCGTGCGTGACTATTTTCAGGCCCGCGTCAGGTGAGTAGGCTGAAATCTACGAACTGTACCTCCCCGACGATGAAAAATCACGCACGACCGTATCAGGCCGCGTCGCCAGTCGTTACCATAGCGTACAGTCCGCACAGGAGCACAATACCGTTTTGGGTCCGTCGCTGGCGAGTCCAGGCACTCACTGTGGCCCCACAGTCCAAAAAGACTATAATCGGCAATTGGCAAAGAGAAAGTAGAGATGCTAAACACACAACCGCTGTTCGCTCCCGTGCCCGGTGGAATGGAAATGGTCGTAATCCTGCTAATCGCGGTGTTGCTGTTCGGTGCGAACAAAATCCCGAAGCTCGCCCGGTCGACCGGTCAGGCGATGGGTGAGTTCCAGAAAGGCCGCCAGCAGGTCGAACAAGAGCTCGAAGAGATGGAAGAGGCGGTGGATCCGGAGGCGGACTTCTCCGGAGAGCAGGGGGACAGCGAGTACATGAATCTCGACGAGGAAGATGATATGGGGCTCGACGAGGATGCCTCGCTCGACGATACGTCCACGACGAACACTGCAACCGAAACGGAAACTGAAGAGCAGTAACCGCTCCGTTCCACCAGTCGCGGCACGGCCGCTTCCAGGGTCGTGTGTTGTATCTGTTCTACCGATGTTCGAGCCGACCACCGGCTAGCCTCGGCCGTCTGCGCCCCTGACGAGACTCCTGCCTTCTGTCACCCACGCCCGACAGTGTCGGCCGGTCACTCCCGGATCCGGACCACGCCGGAGCGAAACACCTGCTGGTTGGGGACGATGAACTCCTCGTCCTCGCCCTCGATCCGCGTCACGAACACGTCCACTTCCTGGACGATCCCACGGTTCCCGTTGATCCGCACCCCGTCACCGATTGTGTAGGGCTCCATCAACAGCAGGTAGATCCCGGCCGCACTCGCCATCAGAAGATCCTTGAACGCGAGCCCGCCCAGGAAGACCCCCCCGAACGCGTAGGCCGCGAGCAGGATGAGG